>JAIUMY010000038.1 GCA_022565335.1 Opitutales bacterium | reverse complement strand
TGGCGCAAAGGGGGGAAATTTCGGTGTCCGGAGTCTTGCGCCCATGCGCGCAAGGCCCCCGTTCGCGGTCGAAAATGGGCGACATTTCCGTTTTCCGGAGTGTTGCGCCCAGGGGCACAAGGCCCCCGTTCGCTGACGAAAAGGGGCGACATTTCCGTTTTCCGGAGTGTTGCGTGCAGGGGCGCAAGGCCCCCGTTCGACAGTTGGCCTTATTTTAGTTGCCTAAGGTAGTTGTAGGCTTTGGCATTTTTTTATGGAGATTGAAGGAACAAAGGGCGACTCCTCCCTTGTCTTTGGTATTCCAGTGACCTATAACTCAAAAATATCCCGCAAACCCTTTGAAAACCCAACCATGAATTTGCCTCGCATACCAACAGTTGTCCTCATTGTTTGGGTATTTTGTCTTTGGACAGGGGTTGCGCTTGATGGACAAACCATTGAGGAGATGCAGACTCGTTTGGACGAGGAGGTGGCGCAACTCAATGCCACTCGTGACGAAGCGGTCGAAACTCTCCGGCAGCAATATATATCGGGCTTGGAGCGCCGCATGGAGACTTTATCCGGTGAAAACCGGCAATTGCTGGCGGAGGAACGGGATCGTGCCCGGGAGGCCGAGTCCTTGTATCCGCCAGTGCTATCGGAGCACTCTGGGGTGCGCCACTTTCAGGATATCCTGATCGAGCAACTTGAACGTATTGAGCATCCCCGGACCGAGCGTCTCACGACTTTGGTGGAAAATCTCCAGGCTTTTGCCGAAAGACAGTCCCGGCAGCTTCGGGGCCGGGGTCAGGCCGCAAAGGCCGACGAATGGGAGCAATGGGCTGGGGAGTTGCCTCGAAATTATCTGGATTCACGTTTTGGCGCTGGAGGCAAGACCCGCTTTTACACCATGCTCGAAAGTGGTCAAACGCCCTATCTTCTCATCCTGGGCACCAGCACGGCTGAATTTCCCAGGGCCCGCATTGATGCCCCCTGGACCCAATGTGCCGATGGCACCCGCACCAATTGGCCCGGCTATCTCTCTCAACGTTTGCTGGAATTGGGGGAGCTGCGACTTGGTGGCAACACCTGTGCGGGGGCCAATAGCAACATTTTTCTTGATGGGACCGGTCGTTTTGAGCGCCATACGTATCGCCAACTCGATTGGGTCAAGGATCAAAATCCGGATGCGGTACTCATCGAATTTGCCGCTGGTATCGACAGCCGGAATGATTTGAACATTACCGTCGCGCAATCCAGGGCGAACCATGAGCGGATCATTCGGGAATTGCGCACGGAGAATCCGGAAATCGAAATTTTCCTCTGGAACGGGGCCAAGTCATTTGATCAGGGGCGCCGGAATTATGGCTCGGAGCGGGACGGGTCCACCAGGGAAGGCTCCGACGAACCGCAGGAGGCTTACGCGCAGATGTTGATCGACCTCGCCAATGAATCCGGCGCAGGTATCTATTATATCGACACCTTTTCGATTTTTGCCGAAATCCTGGAGGATAAAGGTATGAATACCTACCGCACCTACTTCCGTGACGGCAATCATACCAACCAGCGCGGCGGGGAGGAAATCATCGTACCGGAAGTTCTCAAGGTACTGGAATTGGGCAATCCCTGAAAAGGGGAAATCCGGCTTTTGCCGCGAGGGTGATTGCACGTTCGGCGTTGTCATGCTTCTGGCTTTCAGGTCTTTGCGGAGCGGTTTTGGTAGGTTTTTTGACGCAAAACCGTCGATATCTTTATGAACTATCTTGAAATAAAGGGGTCTTGGAATGAGGGTTGGACAATCCATTTTCCAGCCTATTCTTAATCGCAACAATCCCCCTTATCATGAATTCCTGCTCCATTCCCGCATCCCGTCTTTTATGTGTATTCTCCCTACTTTTGGGGTTTGGCTTTTCCGCCGGCCCGGCGCTTTTGGCGGAGGATGCTTTGCCAGTGCCCCAGAAGGGTGCGCAACTCCGGGTTCATTTGGAAGGGCTTTTGTCGCAAAATCCGGATACTCCGGCCCGGACCCTGGTGCTTGAATTTAATCATTGGAATGATCATTGGTTTATGGGCAGCGGGTATTCGCCGTCGTACAATCAGGGGATTCACCGGGCGATTTTAACTCCACAAAGTACCGAAAACCTGGAGCATCTGGAGATCAATGCCATTGTTGCCGGGGATGCCTGGGTTCCCGGGGGGGATGCCAACCTTCGTATTGAATGGAGCGAGGATGGGGAAAACCGGTATCGCGGACACTATGCCGGTACGGCCTTGGGCCGTGAGGTTGAGGGGGTCGCCACCGGCATTTATTTTCCTGCTCCGGAACCCTTGCCACAGGTGACCGCGGCGCAACGCGGAGAACACCCCCGTCTTCTCTTTCGGGCGGATGATCTTCCGGCTTTGCGGGAAAAAGCCCGGACCGAATTTGGACAGAGAGCGTTGGCCAGGTTTCCCGAGTCAGCGGTAGGCTTGGGGGTTTTATATCAATTGCAGGAGGATGCGGATTATGCCGAACGGGCACGGGAGGTGGTTGAGGCTCACATGGCGGATCACGAGAGTGGTGATAAATCCATTCGTCATCGTTTTTGGGGCTATCGGTTGGAACAGGTTGCTCTGGCCTATGATCTTTGCTATCACGCCTGGCCGGAGGATTTTCGGGAGGAAGTGCGCCAATACATGATGACGGTAGCGCGGCGGATGTTCCGGGAGCGTGGTGAATGGACCCAGTATATGGTCTGGCGACCGGATTCCGCTTACAATGCGGCGACTCATTATTCCGGCGTAATCGCATTATTGGCGATGGCCGATATGCCGGGAGCCGCACCGACGGAACCCGCACCACCCGCAATTCCTGAGTTGGCGCCCCGGGAGAGGACCAGTAATGAGGCCGTGCCGGTGGTGGCCTATGAATCCGGAAAATTGCCTGCGAAGGTTCTGTATTCGGGACCGATGAGCGACGAGGACATTGAACCCTGGCAAGAGGCGGAAGGTGATATTGAGGCCCTGGGCATCGATTTTGGGGATTGGCGTTTGATGGAGCGCAAACCGGATGTCCGGGGAATTGTCCGTACCCGCCATACCGGAGATGAGTGGACCATTGATGTGAACCCGGCTTCGGATACCGCTTTTGATTCCTGGAATGTCTTTACGGCGGCTTGGGAGATTGAGGAAGGCGGTATCTATTTGTACCAGAGTCACCATGGCGGGGTGACGACCTTTCTCAACGGGGTTCGTCTCGATCCCAAGGTGGCTCTGCAACTCGAACCGGGCCTTTATGAAGTCTCCGTAGGGGCTCGATTTGGCCGCCCAAATCCCTGGGCTGGTTTTTTTGTCCGGCCTTCGTTGGAGCGAATTGATGAGGATGAGGCCAAGGCCTTGTTGGCCGAGGAAAGTCGAACCTACCAACGCGATGTAAAGTTTCATGCGCAACGGCTAGCCGATTGGGAGAAGTCGGGTGGGGTGGATCCTTCGGTTATGGGCCTTGCCCGGGACGGGTTGTCCTGGTTTCACCGGTATGAGGAAAAAGTTTTTGGTGACCGGGGCAGTCAAGTGGGCTCCACCCACATTCTGGCTCTCGAAGGACCGGCTTTGATGGCTACCGTGTACCGAAATGCCGCCGCCCGGCCATTGGCGCATCACAACGGGATCGCCAAGTTTCTGCCGCGCCGCATCATGGCTCTTTCCTTTGGAGACGATGGGGAGTGGGTAGGCCAGGGGTTCTGGGGGTCCTACGATTTTCAGACGCGAGGTTACCAGGATCGCCGGGAGATTGGTCGAACCATTCTCGCCACCCTGTTTCCATCGGTATCCCAAGAGTACCAACCGGTGGTCTGGTGGCTGTGGCAAAAAATGGAGGATCCGCTGGAGGGGGTTTCCGTGCCGGGGACCAATCGGTTGGTCGAACGCGGGGTGGTCGGAGGTAGCTACAATAGTATCCCGGTGTACGCCTTTCTTTATGCTCCCATCGATGACGAGCCCGTGAGGCCCGCTGAGATAATGCCTCTCACATGGTATGACTCGATCACCGGCGATGTGATCCTGCGGGATCGTTGGCAGGACACCGAAGATATTGTCTTGCAGTTGACCGCTCAACAACGGAAGGGGCATGTTTCGTTCTCCAAAGCCGGAGCCTTTGCCTTGCGGGGGTTGGGGTATGACTGGACGGGTACGAACTATTTTCACATGCGGCGTATGGGGGGTCGCATGGGGGAGGCAGTGGTCCAATCCCTGCATCCCGATATCAACCGTTCCGCTACCGGAAAAATGCTTTCAACGGAATTCAGGGATGATGGTTCGGCAGTGCTGAAAATGGATCTTTCGGAGGTGTATTACCATCGCCAGCGGGATGGTGAGGATTATACCGAGACCTATGACCGAATTGGAACGGTTTACCCCGATGCCTTTTCCCGTGCGGGAGACGAGGTTTCGGTCATCCGGAGTATTCTGGTGGATAAAGGAGGTCGTGCGGGGGTGCCTCTGGTAATGGTGATCCATGACCAATTGGAAGGAGTGGACTCCCCGCTGTGGACCTGGCCGTTACGTACCGAGAATGTGCGCAACCCCGAAGGCGAAGAGCGCAGTGCCGAGCGCCGGTATTCCCGCAACAAGGTAACTGATGAACAGATTGAGATTGGGGAACAAACCTTTACCAAACACCAGGGAGAAGCCCGATTGCAGGGGACATTCCTGTCACCGGAGTCGGTTACCGTGGCATTGGAGGATATTCATCGGAGCAATCCGGGTTCCAACACCCTTCGTCATCGGGTCATTTCGGCCGAAGGTGGCAACGGGGAGTTTCTTGCCGTGGTTACTCTGGGGGAGGGGCGTTCGCCGGAGGTAACCTCGTTTGAACACCCCGATGGGGTAGGGATACAAGTCGGGGATGCCCGGTATCTTCTCGTCGAGGGAGATTTGCGGTTCATGGAGTGAGGCGGAAATGAAACGGATCCTCGATTCATTCGCTTAGGGTGAAAGACCTCCCCGGTCCATTTCGACCGTTTTGACTTGTCGGGAGGGGGCTTTATTGCGAATGTTTTGCCATGAGTGATGTCAATTTTCTACACTGGAAGCCTCAGCCAAAGCATTTGTCCATGAAATTGCCGGTAACCGTGTTGAGCGGTTTTCTTGGGGCGGGGAAAACGACCCTTTTGAATCAATTGTTGCGTGAGCCTTGCGGGAAAAAAATCGCGGTGATTGTGAATGACTTGGGGGAGGTCAATATTGACGCCTCATTGATTCGTGAGGGGGCGAAGGAGGTTGATAATGAGGCCTTGGATGGGATGATGGAGTTGACGGAAGGCTGCATTTGTTGCTCTATCCGGACGGATTTAGCCGATGCTCTGGTAGCGATACTGGAGAATTATTCGCCCGATCATTTGGTGATCGAAGCTACGGGTGCGGCCGAACCGCTTTCCATTGCCGAGACCTTGTATGCCACCAACGCCGAGGGGTTTTCGCTGCAGGATGTAAGCTTCATCAACAATTTGGTAACGGTTATCGACGTGGCCTTTATGGCTACCGAGTGGCAAGCGATTCCGAAGGGAAAAACGATTCGCCGCCGTCGGGTTCTCCAATCCGACCCGCGTCGTCCCCTGATCGAGCTTTTGATCGAACAGGCAGAGTGTGCGGATCTGATTCTTCTCAATAAAACGGACCTATTGGAGGCGGATGAGGTAAGCCTTCTCCGGCAAATGCTGGCGGATTTGAATCCTCACGCCGAGATCGAGACGGCGCAGGAAGCGAAGATTGCTACCGAGTTGCTTTTGGAGCAAACTCGTTTCGAGGAGGAGAAAACGGTGGGGGGTGCCCGTTGGCGACAAATTCTGACCAAACACATGGAAAATGGCTCCCCGGAAAGTGCAGAGAGCTCCTCTGCGGACGGAAAAGACCATTCCGCTTGCGACCATGCGCACGGCCATTGTGAGCATGACCACGAAACTCATGATGATGAAGGCCACCATCACCATGACCACGACCATGAACATCACCACCAAAGCTTTGGTCTGGAATCCTTTTTGTTTACCGCGAGGCGACCTTTCCGTGAGAAGTCATTGATGAAGACCCTTCGCTCCTCCTTTCCCGGTCTAGTGAGAGCCAAAGGGTTTTATTGGACGAAGGAAAATCCCGATCGGGTGGGTATGCTTTCGCTGGCGGGCAATGTTTTAAGGGCTGATTTTGTCGGTACTTGGTGGAAATCAATGATCGAGGAAGGGGAGGCCCGGGAGGAAGAAATGCCCCCGGTGGTTCGAAAGGTCTGGGATGAGAAAACGGGGGATTGCCGTCAGGAATTGGTATTTATCGGGATCGACCTGCCGGAGGCAGAGATACGGGAAAAGCTGGAAAAAGCTTTGGTGAAGTAGAGGAGGGTTTCCCTTCCCCTGCCGCCCGCACATAGCGCCTGTTCGAGGCACCCAGATCACCCAATATCAGTGAAGGCCAAACTGGGAGAAAGAAGAGTTTAGTCTGCATGAGGCGAGTGGGGTGAAGAAGATGCTGGGACAATCCCAAGCAATGGCTGCATTCTGTTGATCTTGGCGCCGGGCAGCAAGATGCAGCCCCTCCTTGGGGGGCGCCGGGCAGCAGGATGCAGGCATTCCTTGGGGCAGAAAGCTCTCTTGTTGTTGGCTCGAGTTTTTTTGTTTGATTTGGGAACCCTTTCCTAGAAATATTTTCTTAAATTTAACACCCCTTCACTGTTTTTAATTATGCGCAATTACAAGAAAAGTCTTTTCTGTTCCCTGGTGTTTACCCTGCTGGTCTCTCCCTTCGTGATGTTGGGTAATGTGTACACGCCCAACCCGGCCACGCCCATCCATGAAGGCATGAGGCTTTCCCAGGACGGCCCTTTGCAGCTTCGCTTGGTGGCGCCCCGTAACGGCTTTGCCACAGCGCCGATTGTGGTGCGCGGAGAATCGCGGGAAATCACGGCGAGGCTATCCTCCTTGAATGCCGAAAGGGGCTCCGCGTCGCTGGGAAGGGAATCGATTGATATCCATTACGGCATTGAGGCCTTCCATCCCAATCCCCGGCGGGATGGAGACTGGCAGGTGATTTGGGTTTCGGTAACCGTTCCCACAGATACGATGCCGGGAGTCTATCGGGGAGAGGTGCAGGGTCTGCGGCAGCCCATCCCTGTAAAACTGGAAGTGGGTGAATGGCTGGCCCCGCGTCCTTCGGATCATCGTATTTTGTCGGGATTTATCCAGTCACCGGAAACGGTGGCCCTGCATTACGGGGTAACGATGTGGTCGGACGATCATTTTGACTATCTGGAAAAGCATCTTGAGTTGCTGGGACAATTGGGGAACGATACTTTGTTTTTGCCCATGGTGGCCCGTACGCATTTGACCCATGATTATCCCCTGATGCGCTTTACCACCAGCGGTGGCAATTTTCAGCCCGAATTGAGTGTGGTGGAGCGGTATTTGGAATTGTGGAACCGTCATGTGGGCGCGCCGCGTTATGTTATCATGTATATGTTGAGAAACCCCGAGGCATTTTCCGATACGGTTCATGTTTCCCATGTAAGCAGCGCCAGTTCGACAGGAGGGGAAGTTCGGGAGGCCCCTAACTTTGGGCAAAGCGGATCGGTGGAAATGTGGCGCCCGGCAGTGGCGGGGATTCAACAGAAAATGAATCAGCTTGGTTGGGATCGTTCGGAAGCGGTTTTCGGGGCGATTCATGACGGGCGTGCATTCACCCAAGGCTTTCGAGACTTCTTTTCGGCTATAGGCCCGGAGGTGGCTTGGTCAAGCTTTACCCATGCCCGTGGCGATCCATCAATTCCCTGGGATGAAACCCATGTGATTGAGGGGATTCGCTTTTCGCACATGGAGTTGCCCTATGATCCCAGCGTAGGAAGTACTGTTTTTAACGGAGATGCCAACTGGAATCGCAAGGTCGGCTATGCGACTACCCATCGCCATCATTTTCAACGAATGGAGACGGGGGATGTGGGTATTTTCCGGCATCTCGCTTCCCGTCCGACAGTAACCACCGGTCAAGGTCGGGCTTATGGCGGCTTCGGACGGATTGGTTTTGATTATTGGGCGGTGGATGTTGGCCGGAGGGAACGCCCCATCATTGGCCTGCATGAACGCAATAATAACCTTTACCGCAACAATCCCCGTTCGATCATTGAGCCTGGTGACGATGGTCCCTTGAAAACCCATGCCTTTGTCATGGCCCGTGAAGGGTTGGCCGAAGCGGAGGCTTATGCGGTTCTGTTTGATGCCGTGCAAAAAGGAAAAATTGGAGGTAGTTTGCGTCGGGAGGCCGAGGAGGTGGGTGAACGTTTCCGGGCGATCGTGGGTAAACTGTCCGACAATCGCGATACCGCTCTTTTGCACACCACCGACTGGCAGGATGTTTTGATCGATCTGTTGAATGTCGCGGCCCGGGTCGCAGAGGATAGCGGACAGGTCGCAGAACTTCCCGATATCGGAACAGGTCCATCCATTTTCCGGGAGGACCGGGCGCGCGACTGGACCAGTGAGGATGGTCGGACCATAACCGCGCAATTCGTGGAGTATGATGGTCGTCAGGTCACTATGCTTTTGGAGGGCAACCGTGAAGTGGCGGTGCCTTTGGACCGCCTTTCCCAGGAAGACCAGGACTGGGTGCGGGAAGAAACTGGTTACCGTATTTGGCGCAATACCGAGGGCCGGGAAATCGAAGCCCGCATGGTCGCTGGTACCTCTCACGACGTAACCATCGTCATGCCCGATGGCCGGGAATTCCAGCTTCCGTTGAACGCCCTTAGTGAAGCTGATCGGGATTTCGTGCGCAGCGAGGTGAATTAAGCGTTTGGATTTATTCGGTGTTCCCTGGCGCACCCTTTTGGCCGAGGTGAACCACCCAATTCCCGCCCCTCCAGTCCGTTAGCGAGAACCCGCAGGGCAGGCGCGGGCGGCAACCCACGCAGCCGGGCATCCCAACAAACATCGCCCTATAAACGAACCGCTCGAGCCCGGAGAATCTCTCAAAAAACCTCCTCTCCTCAACAAGGGGAGGGGGATTGCCTGCGGTGGAGGGGTCGGGGTAGGGGAGCCAAGGTTGCAAACAAAGCGTTGAGCCTTGCGTTCATCACCATCGCCGGTCTCCCGGTTGTTTTCTCTGCGTCTGTAATTCCCCAAATTGTTCCCCTCGGAAAAACGATTTGCCAGCTTCCCTCAGAAAAGGCTTACTTCGGGAATGGATGAGGATTATCTTCACAACCCTCACGATCATTTTATCAAAGCTATTCTGGGGCGGCCGCAGCAAATGGCGGCCTTGCTCCGGACTTTTCTTCCCTCGTCCCTAATCTCCGGGATCGACTGGGCATCTTTGAAGAGGGAACCAGGTGACTTTATCGACCAAAAACTCCGGGAGCAGCATTGCGATCTTCTCTTTACCGCCCATTGGAGGGGAAAGCCGACGTATTTTTGCCTTTTATTCGAACACCAGCGCAAAGCGGACAAGAAAATGCCCTTTCGCTTGCTGCGCTATATGGTTCGGATTTGGGAAGACTGGCAAGGCAAGCATCAGGAGGATCCTTTGCCGCTGATTCTCCCGCTTGTGTTTTACCAAAATCAGCGTCCTTGGCCATATTCCTGCGCTTTTGCTGATAGTTTTGATTGGCCGGAGACTATGGCTCCGGAAGAAAGGGAGCTCTGGCTTTCGCTTTTGCCCAATTTCCGACACCGGGTGTTGAACTTATCGCAGATCGATTCAAATCAGGTGGCTGGGGAGCTGTTTTTGCGGGTGAGTTTGAAGTTTTTATCGGCCGTGCTATTGGAAAATCGCGAGGAGGTCATAAAAGAGGCTTTTAGCGCAATTAACGAGATCGAGTCCAGCCATGACAGTGATGAGTTGCTCAACAACTGCATAAAGTACCTACTTGGCAGTGGTCCGGAAATTGACAAAGAGGAATTGATCCTTCATCTTGAGTTAGTTCAAAATGCGCAAACCAAGGAGGCACTGATGACAATGGCAGAAAGTTTAATCAAGGAAGGTCGCCAGGAAGGTCGCCAGGAAGGTCGGCAGGAAGGCCGGCAGGAAGGCCGATTGGAAGAGGCAAAATTGATGCTACAACGCTTGTTGGTGCGACGATTTGGGAATATCTCCTCAGCGCATCTCGAAATACTCCAATCAGCTTCCTTGGAAAAAATTGAATTCTGGGCAGAAGAGTCTTTCGATGCAATCTCCGTGGACGAACTTCTCTCCCGCTGAATTCATCCATCCCCCCCAAAAAAATGCGGGGGGCCTTACGTTCTGTTGAGTTTGTAAAACCCCCTCCACAAGAGGAGGCTCCGCCTCCGTTGGAGGGACGAGTTCCACCTCGTCGACCGAATGGTTGATTGGGGTCCGCACCCCCCAAACCGATGAACGTCCCGCGGAGCTTTTGCACTAAACCGCTAAAGTTGACGCATGTTTTTGTTTTATTAATAAACACACTCCATTATTCTCTTAGGGAGTATGTCTAAAGTAGCCCCTTACGAATGGGATTCCGAAGGGAATCTGCAGATTAACGACGCCCAGCTTGGTAAAGGTTGGTGGAATTATCTTTTCAACGACCAAGCGCAGTTAAAAATTGATCCTTACGGACAGGGGCAAAGTTGGTCCCGGGAGCCCAGGATCAATGCCTGGGGGCGCGGCCGCCGGGAATGCTGGATACGATTTGCGAATGGTCGCACTTGGTCACCTTCTGGTTGGCCGCAGCGCCATCCGGAGGCCTCATGGGCCTGTCGTCACGCGCCTATGTGGACCCGTATCGAATCCCGTTTGGGCGATCTGGAGGTTCACTGGCGGGTTTTTCTGCCCCGGGAAGGACCGCATGAAATCTGGACGGTTCGTTTGATCAATCATGGGTCCAGTCCCCTTGCTTTGGCTTTGACTCATTGCTTGTTCCAACCGACGGCGGGGTTTATGGGGTCCCGAAGCAATTGGGATGCCGAACGCCGGCTTTTGTGGCGTCATGATTTTCCCCATCACGCCGGCTGGGATGAGTATGAGCCTCTTTCCAAACTGGCGAATTATCTATATCTTCGGCCTTTGACGGATCCTCATTCCTGGGCGGTTTCCGATCCTGACTATTTTGGTTCGGCAATGCCTGCGGAGGTTCCCGATGGGGTCCTTCAAGGGTTCCCCTCACGGGAAGCGGCTCTGGACCCCTCCTGTGCGGCGACCCAAAATGAACTGACTTTGGGCGGAGGAGAATCCAAAGCGTATCATTTTATTGCCGGGGCCGCCGTCTCCCTCGATCAGGCCGCCGGGGCTTGTGCCCTGCTCAAGGACGACCAGGCGATTGAGGACGCTCTGGCCGAACGGGTTGAAGAATGGGAGGAGACCGAAAAACGGCTTTGGATTGAGACCCCTGATCCACAGATCAATCGCTACGTGAACCGCTGGGCGAAAAAGGAAATCGTTTGGATGTCACGACTCTGGCGCAATGGGATTACCACTCCCTGGCGCAATGAGTTGCAGGATTCGATGGGGTACAGTCTGTTTGACGAACCTCAGGCCCGTCCCTTTCTCGATACTGTAACCGCGGCTCAAACCAAGGATGGTCATCTGAAGGTTTGGAATACCCGGCCCGGTGAAAAACCAAACCATCCACTGGTCAACTACCGGCATAACGACGGCAGTATCTGGCTTTTGATTTGCCAGTGCATGGCCCTACGTCAATCCGGTGATCGAACATTGATGGAGCGGCCCATCGCCTGGGGTGATGGCAGGGAGGCCCGCTTGCTGGACCACCTCTCGGCGGCTTTGGAGGAAAGTGCGGCGGATCGCGGGGATCATGGATTGGTGAGCATGCACGACGGTGACTGGACCGATCCATTGAACGGACCGGGAAGGTTGGGCCGGGGGGGCAGCGGCTGGGCCACCATGGCCCTGGCCTATGGGGCTCGTCTTTTGCAGCCGCTGGCTATCACGGCGGGGGACGAATCTCTAGCCCGGCGTTGTTTGGAACTGCATGCGGAGCTCACTCGGACGGTGCAGAAACAGTTGTGGGCGGAAGATCGTTTTGCCTACGCCATTGACGATGAAGGGAAGCGTTTTGGTGACCAAGCCGATGACCGGGTTTGGCTCAATGCCCAGTCGTGGGGGATTCTTTCGGGTATCGCGACCAGGGAACAGATTCCCTTGATTCGAAAGACTGTTGATTCCCGTTTGATGACCCCGTGCGGACCGGTCCTGATCGATCCCATGTTCACCGGTTGGGATCCGCAGGTGGGCCGTTTAAGCTTAAAGGTTCCGGGAAGCACCGAGAACGGTTCGGTATATTGTCACGCGGCTGCTTTCTGGGCCGCGGCCCTGGCCGAAATTGGGGCTGCTGATGAGGCTCTGGATATTCTGAAAAGAGTGCTTCCCGAACACCCGGAAAACCCCTGTGAGGAGTGTGGACAGCCCCCGATCTGGCAACACAATGCTTGGTTTGGCGATCGCAATTCCCCGCATTTTGGGCGGACCAGTGGAACTCTCGGAACCGGTACGGTGCCGTGGGCGGTTTTAACGATTGTCGAAAAATTACTGGGGGTGGAAGCTTCCCTGGAAGGCCTCCGGGTGGGGGGAGCTCTGCCTCAAGGTTGGGCGGGGAGCAAAGTCACCCGCTGGTTTGGCGGCGAGTCTGAAACGGTGGTGCGTTCCTGAGGATCGCTCCGACCAAAGGTTCCCGCAGGCAACAGAAAAGGCGTTTATCTCCGAAAGCCTTCCGCCGTTGCCGTTGTGATGGCCCTCCACAAGTGGAGGCTCCAGCAAAGCGAACCGATCAAAGACGACAATACAGAACAGTAGGTGGGCCGCTTTTTTCGGGATTTTTTAAGCTTTCTTGTGGCTTGTGTCCCGCAGTCCCTCGGGAGTCATTTCCACTCTCTTTTCGCGAAGCAGGCGCCCCACCGCTTGCTTGAACGCTTTTTTGCTGGTGTCGAAGGTCTCGCGAATGTCTTCCGGGGGGCTTTTGTCGTGAAAGGGCAGAAAGCCGTCGCGGGCCTCCAGTTCCTGCAAGATGCGTTGCGTTACAGCATCGACCCGGCCGTAGCCGGAGGTATCGCGCAGGAGATCAATCTTCCCGTCGGGGCGGACGTTTTTGACCTGGGCGGTAAGGGTTTGGCCGATTTTCAGCGGGGCGTTTAATTCGGAGGCATAAAAGAGGCCGGAAAAACGCTTTTCAACAACCGCGGCGTAGCCCAAATCAGTTTCCCGGGCAACCACAGCCTGAACTTCATCTCTGCTTGAAAAAGGCGGAACCTCATCGCTGAGGTGACGCTGAATCCGCATGGAGGCGGCAATTCGTTCGCTCTTGGGATCAAGGTAAACGGCCACCACGACCGATTCGCCAATCTCCGGAGGAGGGAAGGTCTGTTCGCGGAAAGGCAGCAAGAGGTCTTTGCTCAGTCCCCAATCCAAAAAGAAACCAGCCCTCGGGTGGTCGCCGGTCACTTTCAGAACACCGGCCTCTCCGACTTGCAGCAAAGGTCTCTCAGTCGTGGCTACGGGGCGGTCTTCGGAATCCTTATACACGAAAACCCGCAGGAATTTTTCAAATTCCATATTCTCGGTTACATATTTTTGGGGCAAAAGAAGAGGCTCCCCGTCGCCGCGGTCAAGGAGTAGACCATGGTCGGTCCTCTCGATGATTTTCAATACGTTTACGCGTCCCAATTCAGCCATCCTCTGAGTCTTTCCGAAAAGCCACGGAGAGTCAAAGCAAGGTTTGACAACAGATGGAGTCGATTCGGTTGCGTTTTTCGAAGAGGGAAGATTTTTCCGGTCGACAATGACGGTCTGAAATGTGCTTTACTGGAGCTATGAAAATTCTGCTCGCTTTTGATAAGTTCAAGGATGCTGCGGGGGCCGCCGAGCTCTGCCGTGCCGGGGCATGGTCATTGGCGGAGGAGGACAAGGGCCTGGAAATTCAGTCGTTACCGTTGACCGATGGAGGGGAGGGCTTTGCGTCCCTCTTGACTCAAACGGTCGGCGGGAGCTTGCGCCGTTCCATGGTGACCGGCCCGGGTGGAGAGATGCAGGAAGCGGTATGGGGTACAGTGAAGGGAGCTCAGATTCCGCTTGAGGTCAGGAGTTTGCTCGGCAAGGAAGCCGATACTAAACGGCTGGGGATTATTGAAATGGCGCAGGCCGCCGGATTAGAGCAAGTGCGCCCGGAGCATCGCGATCCTTTTGTGACCACCACCTACGGGGTTGGGCAATTGATTGCGGAAGCTTCCGCGGAAGTCGATCTTATCCTTTTGGGGTTAGGCGGAAGTGCTACCAACGACCTCGGTCTTGGGGCCTTGGCCGCCCTCGGTTTGCAGGCCGGGGATGTTTCGGTGGGAGATCATTGTCCGCAGTGGGTTTTTCCGAAAAACTGGCCACTTCCCGAAGGGGCTTTGCAATGGACCGGGGAACGGACTTGGCCTCCGGTAGTGGCGGCCTGTGATGTGGATAATCCTCTCTTTGGCCCTCGTGGAGCGACCCGGGGATTTGGCCCGCAAAAAGGCTTGCGCACCGAAGAGTCTTTGGGCCGGATGGAAACCGCCTGTCAAGAGATGGCCCGGTTAGTGGAGCAACTTTCCGGGAACTCTTCCAGCAAGCGGAATGAACCCGGGAGCGGGGCCGCCGGGGGCATTTCCTGGGGACTGGGAAACTTTCTTTCCCTGCAACGGGTGCCGGGAGCGGATTTGGTCGCGGCGTGGCAGGAATGGGACCGCCTGACCGATTGGGCCGATTTGGTGATTACCGGAGAGGGGTGTGTTGATGAGGGGTTCTTCAATGGCAAAGGACCGGGCGCGATTGCCCGTATGGCGGTTGCCAAAGGGGGGCAGGTGAAGGTTTTGGCGGGAAAAGTGGAGAAGGGGGTTCGGGAACATCCTTTGACCAGGAAAGGCCAAATTCAATTTTTCGACTTGAACCCCTCGGACGAGCCTTTGGCCGTTTCACTTCGACAAACCCTGCCCCGGTTGCAAAAAACATTGCGGGATTGCCTTTCCTTATAAACGGAGGGTATAAGAACACCGTGTCGGAAATTCGTATTGTCGTAGGGCTGTTCTTGCTCGTGATTTTCTTCTTTTTGCTGAAGGCCGTAGACCCCCGCTTACTTCTGTTCACGGTGATGGGATTGCTTTGGGTGATCAACCTGGTAATGACCGTTATCAGCATTATCCAAGCCTGGCGACGAAATCCCCGCTATCTCTCCGGGTTTGGTTTAGGGGCCATTCAAGTGGCCGTGGGTTTGGCCTTGATCTTTGGCATCTCGGCCGCCATCGGACGTCGCGTTTCGTTGGCAGAGTGGGTAGGGTTCCCTTTTGTTGTCGGGGGATGCATGGTTCTTCTGGTCGCGGTCATCGGATTTTTAAAAAAACGTAAGAAGGGACCGGCCGAGGCAAATGGCTGACGCGGGAGGCAGAGTAAGGAGCGCCAACGCAGAGCGGCATCGGATACCCGTAGGGGCGGAGGCGATAAAAGTCGATACGGGACTCGTCCCGACCTTTTTAAAGCCATTGCTAAAGGCCTGTCTTTCAGCACCAAAATGAACCCGACAAAGCCAAGGTTTTGTCGGGTTCAAAAGCTGTTCGTCAGTTAGGACTTTTTTAAAGAAACACCGGGGAAGTGTTGGTCACTTTTCCGGGACGGGCGGTTTCGTTTTCGCCCACGGCCCAGTCACGGTCATTGATCAGGACCTTGAATTCAAACGGTGATTTCGCTTCATAGGTATTCCATTCCCAGCGTTCATCGGAAACACAATCCATGACGATCCCTTTTTTCCAGCTCAAACCGGGGCCATCGCCGCGGAGATACAGGGTGTTGCCGAAACCGACATCAACATGGGCGGTGATGGTTGTTGGCAAGACAGGCGTTGAAGCCTTCTTGACCGGAGCCGCTTTTTTGGCCACCGTTTTTTTTGCGGTTGCGGTTTTTTTAGCCGGAGCGGCTTTTTTGGCTACGCTCTTTTTGACCGCTTTTTTAGCCACGGATTTTTTAGCCGCCGTTTTTTTGGCCGCGGTTTTTTTGGTAACAGTTTTCTTTGGCATGATTCACATGGGTTAGAGTTTGTTGTTTGCGGAGAAATTTACTCCCTATCCTCATTGCTTAGCATTTCTTTTGCCAACGGCAAGCTATAAAGGTAATTCCGAGCCGACGAAGTTGAATATTTCAGTGTTTTACTGATTTGGCCTCGTGGCAAGAGGGTGCAGGAAATCGAGAAAAAAGCGTGCGCCTGACCCTCTGATTCGTTTTGCGATATTGCCAGAGGGGTCATCTTCGGGCAGACTTCGGTTGTGAAAAAGTTTGTTCCAGTGAAGCCATCCATTTACGGGGAGAATCGCGAGTCTTTGCTGACGGCCCTGAAACGGGGTGGGCATCCGGCTTTCCGGGCCGATCAGATTCTCTCCTGGCTCTACAAGAAAAGAGTCCGCGACTGGAATGAAATGTCCAATATCCCCAAATCCTTACGGGAGTGGTTGGCGGAACAGTGGACGCTCCTGCCGTTGGAGAGGATTCTGTGTAAAAACTCCTCGGATGTGACCGACAAAATGTTGTTTGCCCTGGAAGACCATTCGTTGATCGAGACGGTTTTGATTCGAGCTCCGCAAATCGGAGTGGGGCAGGAGAAGGCCCGTCATACCGTCTGCGTTTCGATCCAGGTAGGCTGTGCCTATGGTTGTCGTTTTTGCGCCTCCGGATTGGCTGGGTTTAAACGCAATTTGAGCACGGCCGAAGTAATTGCCCAGCTGATACAGATTTGTCATTTGGAAGACGAACAAACGGTCCGGGCGGATAAGGATTACCCTTCTTTCGATAACATTGTTTTTATGGGCATGGGGGAACCTCTGGCGAATTTCGATACCTTGGTCCGGGCCCTGGAGATTTTGAATGCTGACTGGGGGTTTGGCTTTGGCGCGCGAAGAATCACCGTGTCTACTTCCGGATTGGCCCCCCAGATCCGTCAGTTGGCGGATGAAGCAGTGCCCGTGCGACTGGCCATCTCACTGCATGGGGCTACCGATGAAGTGCGGGAACAAATCATGCCGATCAACCGGAAATACCCCTTGGCGGAGTTGCTTCCGGCGGCCCGCTATTTTACCGAACAGAACAAACGCATGATTACGCTGGAGTTTATTTTGATTGAGGATCTGAACGACTCCCTCGAACAGGCGGCGGCGCTGGCTGAAATTGCCCGGGATCTGCATGCTCATGTGAACTGTATTCCTTACAATACGGTGCAGGGATTGCCGTGGAAACGGCCTTCTATGAAACGTCAGGAAGCCTTTGTCCGGGTCTTGCGCAAACGCGGGGTTTCGGTAACCATTCGGCGCGAAAAAGGACATGATATTGAGGCGGCTTGCGGGCAACTGCGGTTGCAGACGGAAAAGGAAAGAGGAACTTTGGTTTCGGTGGAATGAAAGAGTCTCGAGCCCAGGAAGAGTCCGCCCGGGAGGCGGTGAAAACCGTCCCCAAGCGCCCCCGTAAACAGGTGAAAAAAGTGTTTGGGTGGCGGGTTTGGCTGCTGCGTCCTCTTTGGTGGGGAATTCGATTGTGGCTCAGCACGGTGCGCTTTCGGGTTTCCAGGGAGACTTTGGAGATGATCCGCGGCTTACCCGTTCCGGTGGTGGTTTTGTTCTGGCACCAGCACTTGTTCTCGGCGTCTTATCTGTCCCTGCGTTATTGGAAAACGAGAAAGATGGGAGGCTTGATATCGGCCAGTCGTGATGGGGCCTGGTTGGAGGCTTTTTATGCCTTGGCGGGCATTCGGGCGGTACGGGGTTCATCCAGTTTCCGCGGGGGGGAAGCGGTGCGGGAGATGATTTCCCTAACCCGGCAAGGGTATGATTTCGCCATCACCCCGGATGGCCCCCGGGGACCACGATATTCTTTTAAAAACGGGGCGGCTCTACTGGTCGAAAAGAGTGGCGCTTCCATATTGTTGGTCCACTACCATTACCATCGGTTTTGGCGTTTACGGAGTTGGGACGGGTTCTTTCTTCCCTGGCCGTTCTCTTCGGTAGAGGTTCGGGCAAAAGTTTTGCGTGCCGAGGAACTTCCTGCGGGCATGGCCGCCAAAGCGACTTATTTGAAGGATCTGTTGATGTCCCTGCGCGAGGAGTCCAACTAAAGAGGGAAGAAGGCGTCCGGTGCCAAACGGGGGAGATTCTTCTCCTCTCGATCGGTCTTTGGGCCCAGGCCTGGGCCAAAGCGTGCGGAAACCTTTAAGGGGGTTTATGGTCGGTCAACCCGGAGGCCAGTCAAGTTGGCGTCCGCCGAGGAGGTGTACGTGGAGGTGGGGAATGGATTCACAACCATGCCGCCCGTTATTTATGACCACGCGGAATCCTTCCTCAAGGTCGAGCTTCTGCGAGACTTCAGCGGCTACGCGAAGGAGGTGCCCCAAGAGCATTTGTTGCTCATCGGTGCTTTCGGAAATACGGGGAACCGGAGTTTTCGGAATGATCAAAAGATGTACCGGTGCTTGTTTGTCGATATCATGAATGACAATACAGTGCTCATCCTCGTGCTCGATCTCCGCAGGTATTTCGCGGTCGATGATTTTACTGAAAATGCTTTTTTCGCTCATAAGAAAGTAGAAAGGTTAACCTTCGGCTTGTTCCCGGTCACGGCGGGAACGGACAATAAGATTTTCCCCCTTGTAGTAGCAAATGCTATCGGCAGGGATCGATTCAAGCAGCCACACATTGGCCCCGACGATGGTATTCGCTCCAATGCGGGTATCTCCACCAAGAATCGAAGTACCGGAATAAATGGTCACATTGTCTTCGATATCGGGGTGTCGTTTGATGCCTTTGACCATTTTGCCGTCCTTGCCGACTTTGAAGGATTTGGCTCCCAGGGTGACTCCTTGATAAATTTTGACTTTGGAGCCGATAGTGGTGGTTTCACCAATAACCACGCCGGTTCCGTGATCGATGAAAAAATGGGAACCGATGGTCGCCCCGGGATGGATGTCGATACCGGTCCGGCGGTGGGCCAATTCGGTCAGCATTCTTGGCAGAAGGGGAATGTTCCGGTGGTAGGCCACGTGGGCGACCCGGTATAAGGCGATGGCCAGGATGCAGGGGTAGGAGAGGATGATTTCCTCGTAACTGGTGGCGGCGGGGTCCCCTACATAAGCGGCTTCAACATCGGTGGTGAGAAGTTTCCGCAGGGCCGGAAAGGCTTTTAAAATATGGAGAGCCTCCTCGTTGGCGCAAAACTCGCAGGAACCCTCCCGGTGTTGGCAGCACTTTTCAATTTCCGCGGCCAGGCACTGGTGGGCCTTCTCCAGGCGCTCATCAAGAAAGGTGGCCATGCCCTCCTGGGTAAGACTCTCTTTTTGAAAATAGCCGGGGAACAGAAGCTGGAGGCAGAGATTGGCGAGATTTTCCACAGAGTCCTGCGATGGCAGGTTCAAACCGTCGAGGTGATTGATCCCGCCAAAGTTCTGGTAGGATTCCAGAAGGGCTTGTTTTATTTTCTCCATAAGGGAAAAGTTAGCCGATGGGGGAGGTCTTGGCCAGTTTTTCAATCGCTTTTTCAAAAGCTGCCAACTCGGCTTCCACTCCCCGGGGATTTTGCAAGAGGGACGTGCCGACCAGGGCTGCATCGAAAGGATACCGCTGAAGAGTTTGCGCAAGGTTTTCGGCACTCATGCCGCTTTCGGCTACTTTAAGGGCCTCGGGGGGGAGTTCGGGAAAGAGGCCAAAGGCGTCGAAGTGAATGGTGAAGTCCTCTTTGGTGGGGTCTTTTTGTTCCCGACTCCGGGCAAAGGTTTCGGCGGAATCATTGCCCTTGAATTTGCGGGCATTGATTCCGACCAAGGTTGGGTGATCGGGGAGGGATTGGATTTCCCCGGCAGTATGGACTTCGCATAGGGCTTCCATCCCCAGGGTGGTGGTCAGCTCATGAAGAGCTTTCATTTCTTCCGTGGCCAGAATATTGGCCATCAGGAGCAAAGCGTCGGCCCCGGCGGCGCGGGCTTCGTACACTTGGTACGGGTCGATAATGAAATCCTTGCGAAGGATCGGTTTATCGGTGCCTTCACGGATCTTTTCAAGATAGCCGAGATCCTGCCCAAAGAAGGTTCGGTTGGTCAGAATCGAAAAAGCCCGTACCGCGGCCGAGTGGTGGTAGGCCGCGGGGGCTTGGGCCACGTTTTCGGCACGCATGGAGCCCATGCTGGGGGAACAGGATTTGATTTCGGCAATGAGTCCAAAGCCTTTTTGCCTCAGCACTGCAGACAGCGGTCGTGCCGGTGGGACGTCGTTTATTTTCTTCTGCAGGTCGGATAAAGGTATCTTTTGCTTCGCTTCGGCGAGATGCTGACGTACATCCAGAAGTATTTGGTCGAGAATTTGCATAATTCAGGGAAAGCGCCAAGAGACTTTGGTCAAGGGGCTAAGGGCTGATCTTCGGGGAGCACCGGAGTCTCCTGTTCTTCGAGGGGTTCGGGTTCGCCTTCTTCCCAACGGAAGCTTTCTGCGACCCGGTCATAGTATTGCCCGAAGAAATTAGCCTGGGAAGGCGGTGCGGTTCCGGTCAAAACAAACGCTTCCCCGTCGCGGAAAAAGAAATAGAGAAACTGGCGCACCGGGCCGGTTTCGCTGCGGGATTGGATGTGCAGGCGGACTCCTTCGATGCCGGAATCGGTGGTAAAGGGTCTTTCGGAAATCTCCCGAAACTGTCGGAATTCGAGGAATTTCTGTTCGACGAAGGAACGAATAAAACGGGATTGGGACTGCGGACCCAGACGCGCCCGTAAAACCGTAAGGCCCGGGGTGATATTGTCGATTTCCGGTCCGGCGACCAATCCCCCGGGGATTCCCAGATGGCGTAGGATGTTCCAGTCCTCGGGAGGCGTGTAGGACAGGGCAAAGCCCCGGGGGTGATAGCGTTCGCCCAGAGGAAAGTCGGCTTCGGTAAACTCTCCTTCAACTTCTTCATCGTTCACCGGGCCGCAGGCGGTGAGAAAAAGAAGAAACACCAAAAGACATGGGGGAATATAGGTTTTCATGAGGACGGAGGAGGGGTGGACTGTTCGGGTGAAAGATTACTCTGCATATGGGCAATGAGTCTCTCGTTGAAGACCTTCGCGGAGTCATGCCCCATGTTTTTGAGGGCCAAACTGAGGGCGGCGACTTCGACCAGTCGCGCCATGTCACGGCCTGGTCGAACGGGGATTTCGATGAGGGGAACAGGCATGCCATGGATCTCAAAAAAGTTTTCTTCCAAGCCTGTTCGGTCCTCGTTCATGCCCGGTTCCCATTCGACCAGGTTGACGACCAGATCGATTCTTTTTTCCCGGCGAACGCTGCGGATGCCAAACATTTCCCGGACGTTGATAATGCCAATGCCCCGACATTCCATGTAGCCGCGATTGAGTTCGGAGCTCTCGCCCATCAATTCCCGTTCATTGAGCAGGGAAACATAAGTCAGATCGTCGGCCACCAAGCTGTGTCCGCGTTCGACCAGGGCCAAGGCGCATTCACTTTTTCCGACCCCGCTTTTGCCTCGGATCAGGGTGCCGATGCCCTTGATTTCCATCAGGGTCCCGTGCAGGGTTAGACGGGGTGCGAATTCCTGTTCCAGAAAAACGGTAGCGGCATTGAGGAAATGCCGGGTGATCATCGAAGTGCGGAAGAGGGGTAGATTCTTTTGCTTGGCCACCCGTTCCATGGCTTTGGTGGGCAGGTAATTACGGGTCAGAATCAGGCAGGGAATGGTACGTTTGGCCAATTCCATAAGCATCTTAAACTGCTCTTCCTCGGAAAGGGTTTTCAAATAAGCCATTTCGGCCGCTCCGAATATTTGTAGTCCTTTATTGGAGAAAAACTTGAAGAAACCCGTCAGGGCAAAGGCCGGACGATTCACCCGGCCCTCCAGGACGGGGCGGTTGATTCCCCGGGAGCCGCCGAGTAGTTCCATTTTCAGGCTTTCACCGTAACGATGGAAAAAGTGGGCTACGGTAATGCTCTTGGGACGTTTGGTTTTGGGGATGATGTTCATTCGTCGAAGTTTTTGCCGAGATACAATTCCTGACACTGGGCGTCGTTCCGGAGGGCCTCCGGAGTCCCCTCAAATTGAACCTTTCCTTCAAAGAGAAGGTAAGCCCGATCCACGATTTTCAAAGTGGCCCGTACATTATGGTCCGTAATAACAATGCCGATCCCGCGACTGCGGAGCGTCCCGATCATTTTTTGCACTTCCTCCACACTTTTGGGATCAACCCCGCTGAAGGGTTCGTCCAAGAATAAGAATTTCGGTCGCAGCACCAGGGCCCGGGAAATTTCCAAGCGCCGCCGTTCCCCTCCGGATAGAGTGTAAGCTCTTTGCGAGGCCAGATGGGAAAGATGCAATTCCTCCAAATGCTCTTCGATGATCTCCTCCCGCTGTTTTCGGTTTTTGGCCACCAACTCGGCCACCGCACGGATATTTTGCTCCACCGTCAGTTTTCGGAAAACCGAGGGTTCCTGTGGAAGGTACCCAATGCCCCGCCGGGCCCGTTGGTGTATTGGCAGATTGGTGATGTCTTCTCCGTCCAGAAAAACCTGCCCCTCATTGGCCGGAATGAGGCCGACGATCATGTAAAAGGTGGTGGTTTTGCCAGCCCCGTTGGGTCCGAGCAAACCGATGACTTCTCCTTCTTCGACAAAAATATCGACCTCGTTGACCACCCGCTTGCGCTTATAGCTTTTGACCAGATTGCGGGTCTCCAAACGAGACCACACCGGGGCCTCGTGGGCGGGGGCGGGGGCGGGGGCGGTATCGGTTTGTCCGGTCATTCCTCTTCCTCCTCGGTCATGCGAAAGCCTTCAATGCGGGGAATCTCCACCCGGGCCGGTAAGTCCTCGCGTCCTTCAATACGGGCGCGGCCATCTTTTTGGTAGAGAATAATGCGGTCGCCGCGAACTGATCCGCGGGAGTCCTGCAGAATGGGATCGCCAACCAGCGTAATGGTTTCCTCCCGGGGATCAATAACTCCGGTCTCCGCGGTGAGAATCCGGTCTTCCTGGGTAAGCAAAAGATTCCCCCGGGCGGTAATCAGCCGGATTGCGGAAAGGTCGTCTTCAGGTTCGTCAATTTCGCGCAGGATCTCCAGATAGTCGCAGGTGAGGGTGAATTCCTCCGCCTCGACCCGAACATTGTTTTGGAAGAGAAAGCGGATCGGGTCTTCTTCCGTAAAGATCTCCAAAACATCGCTGAGAATCACTGTGTTGGCTGGCTCCACGGAGGTCTCGGTAGAAGCCGCTTCGGTGGGTTCAGTGGTTTCTTCGGTAAGTGAAGCTTCGGCTTCCTCTGGCTCTTCGGTCGCGGCAAGGTTGGCGGGGCCGTAGCTCGCGAGCAGGATTAGGGCGGGGGAGGCTTTGGCGAAAAGTGACAAAAAGGTTTTCATAGGGATACCGAATGTTGAGCGCTCCGGGGCGCAGGGGCAAGGTTTAAGGGGGCCGTGGCATCCTTTACGGCAGCCCAGGCGGCTTTGGCTTTTTGGAGAGATTCCTGATATTCATTGGCCGGATCGGAGTCCGCGACAATCCCGGCTCCGGACTGCATGTGGATCTTATGGTCGGCAGACCAAAGTGTGCGAATAATGATATTCCATTCCATATCGCGTCCAGATGTGTGGATCCAACCTAACGAACCTGTATAAGGACCGCGTCGCACCGGCTCCAGTTCCTCGATAATTTGCATTGTTCTCACCTTGGGGGCGCCCGTGATGGTTCCACCGGGGAAAATTGCGGATAGGGCATCAAAGCTATCGAATTGGCGATGGATTTCCCCGGTGACCAAGGAAACAATGTGTTGCACATGGGAATATCGTTCCAGGGTCATAAACTCCGGCACTTCCACGGTGCCGTAACGACAAACCCGGCCCAGATCGTTGCGTAGCAAATCAACCAACATCAGGTGTTCCGCCTTCTCCTTGGGATGGGCGATGAGTTCCGCTCCCAGATGCTGGTCTTCCTCCCGGTTTTTTCGTCCCCGGGGACGGGTTCCGGCGATGGGGCGGGTTTCCAGATAAGCGCCGCGGCGTTTGACGAGAAGCTCGGGGGAACCACAAAGGAGGGTCCACTTTGGTTGCCGGAAAAATCCCATGTAGGGGGAGGGGTTGATTTTCCTCATTTGGCCGTAGATCCTTTCCGGACTGGTTACCAGGGGCTGGGTACGGCGCAGCGACAAATTGACCTGATAGGTATCGCCCGCGGCAATGTATTCCTGAATCTGACGCACCGCCTGCTCGAATTCCTCCTGCGAAAAGCTGAAGATTGTCTGGTCTCCGCCGGAGCCCTTCACCGGAGAAGGGTCCGGAGTCGGGGGTTGGTTCAGTTGGGACCATAGCCGAAGGTTGTCACGGGCCTTGTCACAGGCTCTGGCATAAAGTTCTGGCAAAGCCTTCTTCTCCTCCGGGGTAACCGTCCAGTGAAAACTATGAAGAGATCCTGTGACGTGATCGTAAACCAAAAGATTTCGGGCCTCCAGGAGAGTGAACAATGAAAAATGCGGGTCCGGTTTGTTTTTCTCCGGAAGTTTTTCCAAGAGCCGGGCAAGATCGTAGCAGAGGAGGCCGAAAAGGCCCCCGTTGCCGGGCGGCAGATCTTCCGGCAATACCGGACCACGGTTTTGCCGGAGCCATTCCCGCAGTTTTTTGAGAGGGTGTCCCGGTAGGTTGCTTGCCGCGGTCTCTTCGGTGTCGGCAAGGGGTTCCACCTTCAGGTGATCGGGTTCCCCGTGGAGGCGGTGGAGTCCATCCAAAACAAGGGTCGAGTACCGGCCATTGCGGGTGCTGTCCAGAAAGAGCAGATCCGGGTTGGAGGGAAGGGAAAGGTTCTCTCCCGTGGGGAGAGGGGGCGCGGAAACCATAACATGGACCGGCAACCTCTGGTAGGAGGTAGCCCATTCATTCCACTGTGCTAGAGAAAAAGTTTCCATGGAGAAGGCTTCTTCTTTACCGCAATGTGCTTTTGGTGTCGAATGGAACTTAATGATTCCCGTCGCTATTATTGTCCCCGCCCGGCTGGCCTCAACCCGTTTCCCCCGGAAATTGCTGCATCTCATTCAAGGCGTTCCCTTGCTCGCCCATGTGGCCCGACGCTTGAAGCGGGAGGCGTCCGACTGGCCCGTATGGTTCGCCGTGGACGACCCATCTCTCGAAGCGGTGGCTCATGCGGAGGGTTTTCCGGTGGTTATGACTGATCCTGCTCACCAAAGTGGAACCGATCGCTTGGCCGAGGCGAACCAGACCGTGCAGGCCGAGGTGGTTTTGAACATTCAGGCCGACGAACCCTTGGTTTCGGGAGAGCAGATTCAAAAGCTCCATGATATTCTGACCGAAGAGCATGCCATGAGCACCTTGGTGACCCCGTTTCGCCGCCCATCAGATTTTCTCGATGCCAATCAGGTGAAATGTGTTCGTGGGGTGACGGGCGATGCGCTGTATTTTTCCCGTTCGCCCATTCCGTCCGTGCGGGACGGATTGCCTCCGGAGGGCGATTCCTTTTGGCAGGCCCAACCGCCCCTGCGTCATTTGGGCCTTTACGGATACCGGGCGGAGTTTCTGGAGGCCTTCACCCGTTTGGCCCCGGGGCGTTTGGAGGGTTTGGAAAAGCTTGAACAACTGCGAGCTCTGGAGAATGGCTACCGAATTGCCGTAGCCGAAACCTCAGCCCCCTCCGTAGGCATCGACACCCCCGAAGACGCCGAAGCCTTCGCCCGTTATCTGGAGAAAACAAAGTAGGCGCGAAGGAGGAAGAATTTGGATTCGTTTAGGGACGGTCGAAAAATGAGTTCAGGAGCCGGTACCGTAACCCAAGGTTGCACCGTTTGAGTTACACAGTCTCTCACCAAGCCCCAAGGGATTTATCAAGGTTTCATTCCCCATTTTAATCTTCTCACTTTGCTGCCACTACCTCCGCTTCGCTTCGGCCAAACCCCCTTCGTGGGTTCTCATCCCACCTGTAACATTCCCTAAACGATTGGTCGTTTACTTCCTAAATCTAAGTTTACTTCTTATTGTAAAGTGGCGTGGAGGGTGGGATTCGAACCCACGACCTGCGGTTTAGAAGACCGCTGCTCTATCCAACTGAGCTACCCCCACGTGGATTGCTATAATCTTAGCGGTTGGGGAGGTTTTGCCAAGGACGGAATGAGGGAAGGGCAGGATTTTTGTTTTGAGTCTTGCCGTGGAGGGACGAATACGCCATGGAAAGGGTATGAACTTTGCCCGGTCGAAATCTCCGTTGTTGCCTCTTTGGGGAAGTGTGCTCTTGCTCCTTTCTTTCCTCCTGTGGACAGGGTGCCAATCCCGGGAACCGGGTAGGGGATCGAAGCATTTTCCGGAACGGATTTCGGATTGGTCGATCGTCGAGGAGGATGGGGTTTTTTATGCCGAGGCGCAGCAATGGGAAGGGACTCGTTATCGGCTGCAGGAAGCGGAAGATCCGGCATTGGCGGGCTTGCAGTTTTCCCCGACCCGGACGGATGTTATAATTCTCTTTTATACCCCCACGCCCCGGGAGGATGCAGCCGAAATTCGTGGGGTGGTCATCAATCTCAGGAATCGGAATGAAATCGTTAACGACTCCTGGCAATACATCAACCGTGCGGCGAATATTCCTCAGCCACGCTGGTCCTGGGGCGCGCGGCGGTTGATTATCGAGCATCCGGGGATGGCCGCGACCCGAACGTATAATCTTTAATTTTACGTGCCACGGGTGTTCCCGTAGAGATCCACGTGAAGGCGGGGGCCGAGGCGAAACCCCTTTTCTTTGCAGATCTCACCCAGCCATTGGTTTCGTTGATGAAGGGTTTCGGGATCGGTGCCTTCGGGCATGAGGATGACCCGGGCGGGATCGGTAACGGACAGTTTCGCCAGCAGGGCCTCCACTTCGGCTAAATCGTCCGGCGATTGGATAACGAATTTCAATTGCCAGTGGTACTCTGTGAGCCATGCGGCGATGACTTCCGGTTGGAGGCGAAGATCCTCGTGCTTGCGGATCCACGCAGGGCTGATTTCTCCCTCGCGCGGGGTGCTGTTGGAGAGTTTGGGACTGAGGCTGGCCAGGTCGCAGGGGATGCCTTCCGGCGGGAGGGTGGCGGCGGTTTCAATGGTGAGATGGTAGCCTTCCTCCGAGAGGCGCCGGGCCAATTCGGGAAGCTCTTTGGCAACCATCGGCTCCCCTCCGGTAAGAACGACATATTTACTGGGAAACGCTTTTATGCGGGTGAGGATTTCCTCCAGCGAAACTTCGTTCTTTTCCGGAGTCCAGGAGGCGTAGGGGGTATCACACCAGCGGCAGCGCAAATTGCACCCCGAGGTACGGACAAAGACCGAGGGCACTCCGGCCAGCAACCCTTCGCCTTGCAGAGAATAAAAAATCTCGCTGAGGTTCATGAGGAGGAGCTTTCGGGGGCCTTGGGCAAAGGAGGCGTCGCCAGATAATCGGTCGGGTCGCACACCCCCGCCAGGAGAAAGGCCTCCCGACGTTCGACACAGGTGCCGCAGGTGCCGCAGTGCGTGTCCCCGCCTTTGTAACAGGACCAGGTGTTGCGGAAATCGATGTCCAGTTCGTGCCCCCGCCGGGCGATCCAGGCTTTGTCGCGATGGACGAAGGGGCGGAGAATCTGCACCTTCGCGTAGGTCCCGCTTTCGACGGCCCGGTGCATGGCCTCCATAAAGGGTTCCCGGCAATCGGGATAAATGGCATGGTCCCCACTGTGGGCGGCGATCACCAGACCTTCCGCCTCCTGGCTCTCGGCAAAACCGGCGGCGATGGCGAGCATGATGCCATTGCGAAAGGGAACCACCGTTTGGCGCATGTTCTCCTCGGCATAATGCCCGTCCGGGATGGCGCCTCCGGATTGCAAGAGATGGGAGGAAAAGGTTTGGTTGATAAAGGGCAGTTCGATGACTTTATGCGGGATCCCCAACACGTCGGCATGGTACGCCGCCATCGGAATCTCCCGCGCATTGTGCTTGGAGCCGTAGTCAAAGCTGAGAACGGTGAGAACTTCGTGGCGGGAATGGGCCTCGTACAGAGCGACCACGGAATCCATTCCGCCACTACAAAGAACCACCGTTTTCATACTAATCCTTTTTCGAGGCTTCCTCGAGAATCTGGTAGATGCGGTCCACCATGGGGCGCGGGTCATCGAGAAGACCGGCGGCAATCATGGCGTTGTCAAAGATCTGCTCGGCCACCTTGACCGCCAGTCCTTCATTGGCATTGCGCAACCCGGCCAGGTTGAGGATGAGCGGGTGCCGCGGGTTCAGCTGCAGATTGACCTTGGGAGTGAGGTCCCCTTCCTGTCCCATCGCTTTCATCATCCGGCGCATCGAGGCCGACATCATTTTATCGGTGTTCAAAACCAGGGCCGGACTGTCCACCAGGCGATTGCTGCCGGAAACTTCGGCCACCCGGTCACCGAGTTTATCGCGGAACCACTGGGCAAGGGATTTGACTTCCGCTTCCTCCAGACTGCGGGCATCCGGGTCAGTGGAAACGTCCCCGAGATCCAGGTCATCGCGGTCGGCGGAGACCAGTTTTTTCTCCTTGTATTCATGAAGGTTGTTCATAACGAACTCATCCACGCTTTCGTAAAGGAAAAGGACCTCCAAATTGCGAGCCTTGAAGGCTTCCAGGTAAGGGCCGTTTTCGATGGCCTTCCGGTTGGGGCCGACAAGGTAGTAGATCTCTTTCTGCTCTTCCTTCGCCCGCTCAATGTATTCGGCCAGGGTGGTGCGTTTGCCGGGTTCGGTGAGACTCGATTCAAAACGCAGGAGGGGCACGATTTGATCCTTGTGGGTGAAATCGGTGGCGGCCCCTTCTTTGAGGAAAAAGCCGAAGCGGGTAAAGAATTCCTCGTAGGCTTCAACATTTTTACGGGACTCCTCCTCCAGATACTTGAGCATGCGTTTGGTCAGGAGGCGGCCTATCTTTTGGATGAGCGCGCTGTCCTGCATCGTTTCACGGGAGATGTTGAGTGGAAGGTCCTCACTGTCGACAACCCCTTTGAGGAAGCGCAGCCACTCCGGCAGAAGTCCCTTGGGGTGCTGGTCGATAAGGATTTTCCGGCAATACAGGGCCACGCCCGGTTCCTGGCGCTCCATGCCCATGCGTTCCATATTGTCCCCGGGAACAAAAAGGAGACTATTCAGCGCGATGGGGGCATCGGCGCTGAAATGCAAACGGTAACGGGGCTCATCGAAGGCATGGCAGGCGAATTTGTAGAACTCCTTATACTCATCCTCGGAGATCTCGTTTTTGCTGCGCAGCCAGAGGGCCTGAATGGTGTTGACCTTTTCGCCGTTCAAATTAACGGGGAAGGGGACGAAGGAGGAGTATTTGCGGAGGATGTCTTTAATGCGGGCGTCCTTGGCGAATTCCTTGGCTTCCTCCATCAATTCAATGACGATCTTCGTGCCCCGGCGCTGGCCTTCGGCCTCTTCGATGGAGTATTCCCCCTTGCCCTCGCTGGTCCAGCAATAGCCGGTACCGTCGGGGTGCCAGGAGCGGGTATAGACCTTGACCTGTTTGGCCACCATGAAGGCACTGTAAAAGCCGACCCCGAATTGCCCGATCAGGTTGTCGTTGTTTTGTCCGGATTCCTTGATCGCCTTGAGAAAGGCCTTGGAACCCGAGTGGGCGATGGTGCCGAGGTTTTCCACCAATTCTTCACGGGTCATGCCGATACCAAAATCCTGAATGGTAAAGGTGCCGCCGTTTTCGTCGGTGGTGATATTGATCTCCAGCGGCAAACGGTCATCGTGAATGTTCTTTTCGGTGATTTGCAGATGGCGAAGTTTCTCCAGGGCATCGGAGGCGTTGGAGGTCAATTCCCGGACGAAAATCTCCTTATCCGTGTAAAGGGAGTGGATAACGATATCCAGGAGTTGCTGGACTTCGGCTTGGAAGCTGTGTTTTTCAGGTTGGGTTGCAGTACTCATAGTTGTTGAAATGATAGGTTTACTTTAGGAAATTCAGGAAAACATTCTATTTTGAAGAGTTTTTGGAAGGATTGCAAAAAAAGAAATTGGCAAAGGGTGGAGTGGTGGAGTGGTGGAGTAGTGGAGTGGTGGAGTGGTGGAGTGGTGGAGTGGTGGAAGGCGAGGGTCCCTCCGAGCTCGAGTGGTTGGGTTGCGGTTCGGGTTTTTGGTGGTCGTGCTTTAACCAGGTGGGTACGGTCTGGGAACGATTGGTCGGTTGTCGCGCGAAAGCTCAGTGGGACCTTCGCCCTCCCGGCGGAGCGGTTGCGTGTCTGGGAGGGCGAGGGTCTCTCCGAGCTCGAGTGGCGGACTGGTT
>JAIUMY010000037.1 GCA_022565335.1 Opitutales bacterium | reverse complement strand
CCCCGTGCAAATGCCCATACCGCTCCACCAACTCCTCGTCGGTCAGCTCAATTCCCTCCGCAGCGGGCACTTCCACCAGAATATGGAAGTGATTGGCCATCATACAGTAGGTCAGAACCTTGACCCCTGAAAAGGCGGCCACCTTGTGTAACATTTTGGCAAGAACGGCTTTCTCCTTCTCGCCAAAAATCTTTTCTCCATTCACCGTCCGCGACATCACATGATAAACCGCCGGACAGTCCGTAAAATGTAAGCGTTTTCGCTGCATACCCCCAAAAAAAACAAAAATCCACCCACCGTCAATATTTAAGTTAGTAGAACGTAAACTATTGTCTGGTATTGGCTGGGATTTCTGGAGGATCTTTAAATTTGTGGTGGTTCTTCGGATGACTTGCGGATTTCGACTATGCCGTTGGCCAGGAGGTGACTCGGCAAAACTACGATCCGGTCGCCGCAATCGATTCGTACGGTAGCGGGCTCGATGGCCAACAGTACGCCCTCGACCGTGCCGACTTTAATTTGTTCTCCAGGTTTAACCAACGCGGAAAGAAAACCGCGCGCGAGGATGCTTTCGGCCATTTGCCGCGCGCAAAAACAGAATAACACAATAAAACCGAGGATCGTACCAAGAACAATTCCCACGCCACCCAGAAGAATTGCGGGAGAGACCCAACCCAAGGAGTTCACAGCAAAGATCGAGGCCAACAGAAAAACCGCAATTCTCGCAGCTTTCCCCAAAAGAACGTGCCCCGGCAATCCTGAGACCCGCGCCAGGCGGGAGATAATGACATCAGTCCAGCGCCCCAGAAAAAACCCAAGAACGACCAGAAGAACCGCGACGAAGATCTGGGGCAGGTAACCCGCAATGGTTCGCAAAAGGGTGCTGGCAACCTCCAGCTCCAGAACTTCAAAAAACACAATGAGAGCGGTATACAATATCGCCAGATACAACAACCATCCCATCGCCTGTGAAGGTGGGGTATAAACATCCCGTTGCCGCAAGTATCCTCTTAAACCCAAACGATCGGCAGCCAAATCCACCCCGGCGGCCCGCAGGATTTTTGCCGTAAATCCACGAAAAAAACTAGCCAACATCCAGGCCAGCAGAAGGGTAAACAAACCCACCAGAAAGGCGCCCCCGTAGTCCGCGATCAAATCCTGAGTTACCGTGAGCAAGGTTCCCAGAACTTCCCGCAAATTGGCCAGCACCGCCTCACCAACGCCGACCGCCTCCGGCTCTGCGATGACCTCTTCGCTCCCGGAAAGATCCGCTGTTGGTTCGGTTTCAATTACATCATTTTCATTCATAACGATTTTATGGTTTCGGATTTTCCGATTTTTCATTGTTGGGCTTTGCCGTTTGTCGGGCTTTCGCTTCCAGGCGGTCCCAGACTTTTGCCAAAAACGCCTCCGAACGTCCGGCCCAATCGTCGGTTCGCTGGTCAATCGTCTTCAACAACCGATTGGTCTGGCCTGCCCGGACCGAGATAAAATCGGTCGCGCTGGCGAGTCCGGTTTGCGGGTTAAGGTCGTTGCGCAACTGCATAATGACCTGACGCGAAGGGGCCGAACCTTCCTCCCGCAACCCCGGCAGACAGAACAAAACGACAAACTGGAGAGCACCCGATAACAGGAACAGAGCGTGAAGGTTATTGATTTCCCAGGTGCCGACCATTCCGCTCATCCCCGCTGTCCATTCCAGGAAAAGACCACCGACAATCGGCGCAACCACCACCGACAAACCCATCACCGTATTGAATGCAGAGATATAAAATGACCGGCCGTGTTCCGGCGAGAGCTTGATCAGGATATTCAAATGCGCCAATAAAATAGCGCAGTAGATTCCCCCGGAAAGGATATGGGCAATGATCAAAGCCTCGTAGTAAACAGCACCCTGAGCCACCACCCAAACAAGGGGAATCAGACCATGGGCGGCCCCCGCCACCAGAAGGATCGGCTTATTGCCAAATTGGTCGGCAATCGCTCCCCAAGTCTTAAGCATGAACAAGGACGCCAGGGTAGCAAAGGTGATCAGGAGCGTGATGGTACCAAAATCAATCTCCAGCGAATCGATCATATACACGGCGTAAAAAGGACCGGCCATTTGCGTCACAAACATAAACAAGGCCACATACAGAATAAGTCGTCGAAAATTGGCATCCCTAAAGGGGCTCCACAAACCTGACCAGCGAAAGTTTCTTTTCGCTTCCGGAGCGGCAGGCCCTTCCTTGGGATCAGGGACGCGATAGAGGAAATAACTGGCAATCAATCCGAGAAACAATCCCAGGCTGAATAAAAACAGATACCCAAAAGGGTCCTCCCGGCCCCGAAGATTTTCCCAAAAATTCAAAAAATACCCCCCTGCCAGGACCACCACCATGCCCGCCCCGGCACAAATTTTATTGCGTTTGGCAAAGAATGTCCCCCGGGTCGCCGCGGGAACCACATCGCTCATCCAACCCAACCACCCCACTCCGGCCAAGGACCCCAAAAGCGAGGCCGCCCCCACAAAAACCACCAGGAACCAAACCCGCAAGTCCCCCCATCCTTCAAAAATAGCGAGGGGCAGAAGAATCACCGGAACCCAACAGAAACGACCAAGAGTGACACTGAGGATGGTTAATTTTCGGCGATAGCCGAAACGTTCGATAAAGATCGACCCGAAGACCTGTGCGATATTCGCCGAAACCGGTAAGGCGGCCAACACCCCAACCTGCAAAGCATTGGCATCCAGAATAGTCAGCGCGAAACCAACCAAAAATATCCCTCCACAAAGCGAAGACATCATCGTCGCAAACGCCCCGTCCCAGATCGAGAGCCGCAACGATTGCTCCACCGCTGGTGAAGCAAAGGCATCGTCGGTCGTTATTCCTTCGTTTGGTGAGTCCTCCATTGACTTCCCCTGTGCAGGTTGCATACCCATTTGCCATAAAAACCGAACATTTCCATGCCGACCTCTCGTAACGAGAGTCTTAGGTTTTATTGCTGGGTTTCAAAAGAGAACCTACCCGAAAATCAAAGGGGCTTGCGGGCATGCCAAAAAAGGCATTCGTCGGAGGATTGCAGAACCTCCGGGGGTTCGTCGGCAATCATTGAGCGGGCGATGGCATTGATCTCCTCGAACCCGGCTTGAGAGAAGTCCTCTTGGACCTCTTGAAGCGAAGGGACATGAATGTATACCAAGCCCTGGTCGCTCTCCTCCAAAAGGTCCCCAAATTCTCCTCCGGGAGGGATTTCTTCCTGACGCTCCGGTTCACTCCAGAAATCCGTATACTCCTCCATGTCCCGCGCATAGGTGGTCGATAAAAAAATGCCGCCTGGTTGTAGAACTCGAAAAATTTCCCCTAAAGCCTTCCGGCGGTTGGCCCGGCCGGGAATTTGCATTAGCCCTCCGCCGGAAAAAAACACCACCGCCAGGGACTGGTCGGCACAAGGCAGTTCCGTCGCCGAAGCGGTATAAAAAGGAATGGTCAACCCACGGGCCGCCGCCGCCGCCTTTGCCGCTGCCACCATCTCGGGGGCCACATCGACTCCCTCGACTTCGGTAAAACCCAATTGCACCAACCCCAAGGACGCCCGTCCCGCCCCGCAGCCAAGGTCCAGGATCCGTCCGTTCTTTGGAAAAAAATGATGGGCTAGGATCTTCTCGGACTCCCAGAGCCCAACCGTTTCAGTGGCCTCAACATGAGCCTGCACGAAGGTTTTTCCGCGACAGAGTTCGCCCGCATAGGCCAGATCGATTTTTCGGGGGGGAGGAGCCATAGGGTTATCCTGCCATTGCCCTTCGCTCCGTCAAGCCGCGGCTTCGGCAAGTTAGAAGGATCAAGTTACATTTTTACAGCCTGGATCACACCAGTAAAGAACTTGATCCTATCTCCGGTCCAGGATTCTTAGCGGCGAAGCCGTCTTTAACCGGCCTTTCGAGAAACCCAAGACCCTGAACTTGCCGGAAGGCGGAAGCTTAATGCCGAACCGAATGGTATGAAAACGACCCCTTTTCTGACCGCCTGCGGACAGCTTTACCCGGCGCCGGGCTTTTCACGGGCGGCGCTACACAAGTGGAGGTCCTACGGTAAAGCTGGTCGGGCTTGCCATTTTTCCCGCGACCCAGAAACTTCTCGAAGGGCATGTCAAAGCACCCGGGACAGAAAAACCCGAAGAAGGATTTTGCCGGAAACCTATTGCCTCGTACGACAATTTTAGAATACCTTGGGTAGCTTATGGCAACCTTCCGAATTACTGATTACGAAGCCCGTGCCGACGGGAAAACCGACAATCGCGTCGCCATCCAGAAGGCGATTGATACTTGCCATGAGGCAGGCGGCGGCCGGGTTCTCATTCCGGGTCCCGGAGTTTTTGTTTCCGGAGGAATTGAAATAAAGTCCGGGGTGGAACTGCATTTGGAACAACGGGCAGTGCTTAAAGCCTCTCCGGATTTCGCGGCCCACAATCCGCTTCGACCGCTGAGCAACAATTTCAACGAAAGCTCCGCGGCGCGTTTACAGGATACCGAGTTCAGTTGTTTTATCATTGCCAAAAATGCCGAGGACATCGTTTTCAGTGGTCCGGGAACGATTGATGGCAATGCCCGGGCATACCGGGACTCCGACTTGGGGCCGATTTACCGGATGGTTGCCAACCGTCCCCGCCTCATTCTCCTGGAGGGCTGCCAACGTGTTACCGCCCGGGACATCACCATCCGCGATGGCTCCTACTGGACCTTCCATCCGGTCGGCTGCCAGGATGTTTTGATTGATGGCATTCGCATCTACAACGATTTGAAGACTCCCAATTGCGATGGCATCGACCCCGACCATTGCCAGAATGTGCGCATTGCCAATTGTCATGTAGAAGCCGGAGACGATGCCATTGTTTTAAAAAACCACGGCAGTTATCCGGAATTTGGCCCTTGTGAGAATATCACAATCACCAACTGCACCCTCATCAGCACTTCGGCGGCTTTCAAAATCGGGACCGAGAGTTGCGGTCATTTCCGCAACATAGCGGTCAGCAATTGCATCATCGACCGCTCCAACCGGGCACTGAGCATTCAACTCCGCGACTGGGGCAATGTAGAAAACGTTTTCTTCTCCAACATTGCCATTCGAACCCGTCTCTTTGACAACCTCTGGTGGGGAAAGGCCGAGCCGATCGCCATCACCGCCCAACCCCGGCGGGAGGGCGACGCCATTGGAACTATCTGCGGCATTCATTTTGAAAACATTCGGTCGGAGGGCGAAGCCGGAGTTTTGGTCTGGGCCTCCCCGGAAGCCCATATTGAGGATGTTAGTTTTGACCGCGTCTCCATAACCCTGGTGAAAACCACCGGACACCCCTGCGGTTGGAAGGACCTCCGCCCCACCTCCGGGGATGAACACGGAGGTTGCGACCGTCATCCGCTGCACGGTTTCCTCTTGGAAAACCTGCACCAAGTGGCCCTTCGCAATTGCCGCGTGCGTTTTTCCGAAAACCGCCATACCCCCGACGAAGGCCTTCCAGAGTCCTGGACCGGAGCTCTTTTTGAAAAGAATAATCACGGTTTGCAAGTAGAGAATCTGCAGGAAGACGGACTCTAACCCCCTACCCTACCTTTCTTTACATTTGCCGCGCTCGATCGATATGGACAACCCCACCCGTCGTCTCTGGCGAGAATTGCGTCCCTATCGAAAGCTTCTTTTCGGGGGCATGGCGCTTTTGTTTTTGGCCGGACCGGCCGCGCTCATTCCAAATTTGGTCTGGATGGTAGTGGTGGATGTGGTCTTGCTCGATGAGCAAATCCACCTTCTCCTCCCCGCGCTGGCGGTAGCCGTGGGGACCTATGGATTTTCCCTTCTTTGTGGAGCCTGGCGGGACCGTCTCTTTGAAAAGGCAGGGCAAACGTTTATCCATGATCTCCGCGGACGCCTATATCACCATCTATTGCAACAGCCCCCATCCTACCTGCACCAACAAAAGAGCGGGGACTTGCAATCACGGGTGATCTCCGATGTCGATGCCGTCCAGTCTTCCCTTTTGTCCGGCTTCACCAGCATGGTGCAGGAGTGCTACACCTTTATTTTGGTGTTGGGGGCGATTGTCTGGATCAGCCCCTTGATCGGGGCGGCAGTCTTTGTTCCGCTGACCATTGCCTATTTCATGCTACGGCATTTTAATCCCCGCTTGAAAAATTACTATCGGGATGCGCGGACGGCTCTGGGAGAAGTTGGGGCTCGACTACAGGAGACTCTCGGGGGCTTTCCGGTAATTAAAATTTTCTCCCGCGAGGACAGCGAACAAAACACTTTCCGTGCTCTCACCGGGGAGCATTTGCAGAAGACCCTGAAAGCCGTGTATTTGCGAACCCGAATCTTTCCCCTGGTCTTCAGTATGGCTTTCACCACCAATGTGCTGATGCTCGGGTTGGGCGCTTGGCTGGTTTACCTTGGCCATTTTACCATTGGCGGCTTGGTCGCCCTGCGGGGATTCTGGTGGCAATTGAACAGTCCCGTGCGCACCCTCGCCCAGGTCAACGACCTCCTTCAGCGGGCTCTCGCCGCCTCCAGTCGGATCTACGCCCTGTTGGACACCCCGATCCAATTGCCGGATACGCCGGAGGCGACCCCGGTGAAAAACGCCCGTCAGACGATTTCCTTGAAAAACCTTTCCTTTGCCTACCATCCGCAGCAACCGGTCCTGGACAAGATAAACTTAACCATCCGCCCGGGAGAGATTATCGGACTGGCCGGAGCCAGTGGAGCGGGCAAAACCACCCTCCTTTCCTTACTGGCCCGTTTCCTCGCCCCTACCGATGGCGAACTCTACCTCGGCGACCAACCCTTCCACGAGCTGCAACAAAAAGCCTGGCGCTCGCATCTGGCTATGGTTTTTCAGGAAACCTTTCTCTTTCATACCAGCCTGCGGGAAAACATTCTTTACGGTCGACCCGATGCCACCATGGAAGAAGTGCGGGCCGCTGCGAAACTGGCGAACGCCCAGGATTTCATCGAAGCTCTTCCCCAGGGCTACGAAACCATTACCGGCGAAAGAGGCATTAAATTATCCGGTGGACAACGTCAGCGAATCGGCGTCGCCCGGGCCTTTTTGGCCAATCCGGAAATCCTCCTTCTGGATGAACCCACCAGCGCCGTGGAACCGGAATCGGAGAGAGTTATTCAGGAAAGTCTCTATGCCTTGATGAAGAACCGAACCGTTCTCCTAAGCTCCCACCGCCCCAGCCTTCTGCAGAAAGCCGACCGCATCATTTACCTCGAAAAAGGACAAATCCGCGAACAAGGAACCCACTTCGACTTACTCCAAAGCGATGGCTCCTACGCCCGCATGATGCTACAATGGGAGGTTTCCTGAACTTTCCTGAGTCGTTTTGCAATGGAAACGGTTTTGCCCGAGCATGTAGCATCGAAGTTGATTTTATCATCAATGACATGGAGTGCGCGATTGAATGCAAATCCTCCGCCAAAGTTTTGCCCGGACATTTAAAAGGATTGCGTAAATTAAGAAAGAACACCCCTCTCTGTCAGGCAGCGTGTAGTGGTAAGCATGGAACAAAAAAGCCGCCTAACCGAGGAGGAGATCCGCATGGTAAGCATAAAAGACTTCATTTTCGATTTATGGGCTGGCAAAATCTTCTAAAAATTTGTTCTCGCGGGAAAGAAACCTTTGACAAGCCCCAGTGTCACTAATATAGTGACAAAATGGATCAACTCCCCGCACAGCCCAACCGCAGCCTGATCGAAGGTCTGGAAGTGCTTTTGGCGGTGGCTCAAAGCAAGGAGCCGGTGCGGGTTCGCCAACTCGGTCGTGAGCTTGGCATGACGCCTACCCGGGTGCAACGGTTTTTGGGAACCTTGCGGCACTTGGGGATGGTCGACCAACATCCCGATCGTCGCTACGGCGTTGGCTCGGGCATCCACGCGCTCTCGGCCTTTGCCTTATCGGCTTCCGGACTGGCTCAACAAGCAATGCGTGTGCTGCCCCAATTGGACGATCTGGAAATGATTGTTGCCTTAGGGGTTCTTTGGCGAAACACCGTAAACTACTTTTACTTCAATCTGCCCGGGGTTACGGCCTCTCACGCCTTGGGTAAAACCGATGGCTATCCGGCGCGTGATTCCTCCATCGGTCTTTTGTTGTTGGCCCAGAAACCTCCGGAATTTGTGGCTGAATTTTTTCCTGACGAGCACGAAGAGTTACTGCCTCTCTTGCGGGTGATTGCCCAACGTGGCTACGCGCTCATTACCAGACCGGAAGGCGAAGCCTCCCTCGCCGTACCCATTGGAAATCCCCCGATTGCGGGTTTAGCCGTTTCCGGTCAACTCCGGGATGACACCTTCGATAAAGTCCTCAAACGACTCCGCGAAACCGCGGCACAGATCAGCGCCTACCCTTCCCTTCTTCTTAACGAAAACGAACCCAACCCTCTATCCTCTTTATGAAAACACTCCAAGAAACCTACGATGTAGTGGTCACTGGTGGTGGCATGGCTGGCTTTTGTGCAGCCGTTGCTTCCGCCCGAAACGGCGCGAAAACCTGTCTAATTCAGGATCGCCCGGTACTCGGCGGAAACGCCTCCAGCGAAGTACGGGTCACCGTGCACGGTGCGGCCTGTCACCATACCCACGCCCGCGAAACCGGTATCATCGGCGAGGCCATGCAGGCCGAACGTCGCAGCAACCACCTTTACCCGATCGAAAACGGCTGGACCAACAGTGTCCACGACATGGCGCTGTATGACATCGCGGTGAAAGAGCCCAACCTCACCCTACACCTCAACACCGCCGTCCGGGATGTGCAACTGGAGGACGGTTCCTGGGGACTCGAAAATCTGGGAAAGTGGCCCGTCGCCGACGACCGTAAGGGTTATCTGCACCGTCCCGCCTGTCACGATGGGCTTTCCATCAAAGCCATTCGGGCGGAAATTTCCAACGCCGAAACCACTCTTTTAATAGAAGGCAAAACCTTCATTGACTGTACCGGTGACGCGCTGACCGGCAACCTCGCCGGTTGCGAATGGCGCTGGGGCAGCGAGGCCCACGAAGAGACCGGAGAAGTCCACGCCGTTGCCGAAGGCTCCACCGATGTCATGGGCAACAGCATTCATATCCGCTGTATCGACACCGGTCGCCCGGCCCCCTTCAAAGCGCCGGATTGGGCAGTAAAGCACGAGGATGCCAGTTATTTTTACGATCAGGGGCGCAAACCCAACGATCCCCAAGGCGGGTTTTGGTGGATTGAGATCGGCGTTCCCTACAACACCATTTACGACAACGAGGAAATCCGGCATGAACTGACCCGTCATGCCCTCGGGGTCTGGGATTGGATGAAAAACAAAGACCCAAAGATGATGGACAAATGCCGGAACTACGCCCTCGAATTCATTGGGCAGGTTCCCGGAAAGCGGGAAAGCCGCCGGATCATGGGCAAACACTTGATCTTCGAAAACGAGCTTCAGGACCGTGTTGATTTCCCCGACGAATGTGCTTTTGGAGGTTGGTTCATCGATCTGCACACCCCTGGTGGATTACTTGCGGACAGCAGCGAACCGGCTTCCAAAGTCGGCTACGATGCCAAAGTTAAGGAAGTCGCCCTGAAATACATCGGGCCCTACGGCATTCCCCTACGGTCCATGATCAGTAACAACGTCCCCAACCTACTCATGGCGGGGCGCAATATTTCCACCACCCATGCCGCCCTGGGAACGGTCCGGGTGATGGCCACCTGCGGCCTGATGGGCCAAGGCATCGGCACCCTGGCGGCCCTGGCGATCGCCGAAAACACTACCCCGGAGAAAATGGTCGGGGAAAACGTCGACCGCGTGCAGCAGCAACTCCTGCGCGATGGTTGCTACCTTCCGCACCGCCACAATACCGATCCCTCGGATTTGGCCCTTAAAGCTACCGCCGGCGCTTCCTCGGAACACTCCCTACGGGGTATGGGCGCATGGGAAGAGCCAGAGGACAAAAACCTGCGGGATTATATTTGGGGGCGTGCGAAGGGCCGCACCTTCACAACCGACAACTGCCCTTGCGAATGGCTGCACCTGGACGGTTCAAAGCTCGAACGTCTCGGCGTCCACCTTGTCTCCACCGCCAAGGAAACTACGGAAGTCACTCTCCGCTTTCGCAAAGTCGATTCCATCTGGGCCTATGGCCGCGAGGACGGTGAACTTATTTGGGAAAAGACCATCGCCGTACCGGCTGGCAATGACGAATGTGTCTGGACCGCCGTGGATTGCACCCCCTCCCAAGCTGGTTGCCATCGTCTCGAAGTGGAAGGACCCGAAAGCGTTGCCGTGCGCTGGTCGGCTCGCCAGGAATACGGGCTGGCCGGGGGGCACTTAATCGGATCCGGAAGATTTCATTGGGACCGTTTGCCCGGACATGTTTCCTGCCAATTTGAACCCGCGCAGAAAGTGTACAACGCCAGCCAGGTCCTCAGCGGGGTAACCCGTCCCCGGGAGCAAACCAACCTCTGGCTGAGCGATCCCGGGGCACCTCTTCCCCAGTGGATCAGCCTGGAATGGGCCGAGGAGACCACTTTCCAGAGAGTGGAGCTCACCTTCCCCTCGCAGTTGGTGATGGAAACCCATTGGGAAAATCCATTCTACGTGGCTCCGCACATTCCCCTGCGTTACCGTCTTCAGATAAAGCGCGGTGAAGAATGGGAAACGATCTGCCAGGAAAGCGAAAACGATCTCAGTCGGCAAATCCATATCCTGCCCGAAGCCGTAACCACCAAACAACTACGGGTAATGGTCGAGGAAACCCACGGCGCCGCTTCCGCCGGTCTAACCGAGATTCGGGTCTATGCGAACCCGGAGGGCTAGCCGTTCAAAGTCGCTTTAGCCATCGGCCCGGTCCTTCTCCCGATGGAGAAGACCGGGCCGATGAGTCTTATTTTTGCCAAAGCTCCGGGACAGGACCCCCCCCCTACCCAGTGTTCGCAAATGCCTAGCCGCGCGGTTTGATCGCGTCCCTACTTCCGCTGCCGAACCCGCTGTCAGCGCAACACTGTCCCAACGACCAATCGGGGCGTAAAGCCCCTCCGACGAGCCACCCTAAAGTCTGGCTGTCATTCCCATAACTCCATCACTCCAATACTCCATCCTCGCAGGGATCGATTCATCAGCCAACTGACCAACACCCAAGGAACTCTCGCCCTCCGGGAAAACGGAAACCTTGCCTACCCTTTTACATCGCTGCCAGCCAATTGCGGAACAAACGCTGGCGGACTCCTTCAACAGGAGACGCGCGCAGGGGGAAAATTTCCCGCGCAATACTATCGCGTTCAATTTGCGAACGAATGATTTGCAAGACCAGCGGCTGGCGGAGAATCGGACCACTGGTATAAAAGGGAATCTCGGGATGTTCGGAGAGCCCGCTTTTGCGCGAAACCGCGCGCGCCAAGTCGACCAAACGCACAACACTCTCAACTACCGCATCACGGGCCGCAAAGTCACCTTCGCGGGCACAACTCATAATCTCCGAAGCGAAATTGGCCAAATAGCGGCGAGGCTTATCCTTGTCATAAAAATACGCCAGGATGTCCCCATATTCGGTTTTCCCGGAAGACCGCTCCAGGGCCTCGGCCAACATGGTCCGGGGATACCACCCCTGAATTTGCAGCATGGCCTTGGCAAACCCCCGGCGCCCAATGTCCTGGGCACTGCCGGGATCACCAAAAACCACTCCCAGGCCACCGGCACATTGGACTTCCCCATCGGTTCCCCGAACAACGATGAAGGAAGTCGTCCCGGAATGCAGAACCATTCCCGGCTTGCCCTCGGTCGCCACATCCAACAAAGGTTCGGCATCGCTGCAAAAATTGATTTTCCCCCAGCCAGCCCATCCTTCAAGAAGCTCTTCCCAAAAGCGCGGACTCCCCGACATGCAAAACTGGCTATAGGCGATTTCTTCAGGTCCCAGCGAAAGTTGGGCTAAAAGACGATCACGCCCCGATTCCAGTAAAGGGCGGATTTCTTTCCCGGACAAATAGCTGGGAGAGGTTCCGGATATCCGTTCCTCGGCCAGGATTTTTCCTTCTGGATCCATCACAAAGAGATCCGTGCAGGTCCCACCTCCATCTATACCAATCGCAAATTTCATAAAGTTGCCTAAAGCTAAGCAAATTCTGTCTTGAAGAACAATTCTTAAAAGCAGAAAGAAGGACCCCAGACTGAGACCGCCACAACTTATTCAGCGGCCCCTTTCGTATCAAGCTGTCCCCTTCATTGCTTTTTTCGTGACCCTTGCCTTAAAAAGTAGGATGCTGAGGCCAATCCCTACTTTTGCCCATGAAAGCCTTTTTCAAAAACCTCCTCTCCTCTTTCCTTGGTACGCTTTTGGCGCTAAGCATGGTTAGTGCCTTCTCCTTAGTGGTCATCATCGGGCTCGTATTTGCGTTTTTGCCCGAAAAAGACGAACCCTTTATCGAGGACGGTAGTGTTTTGGTCTTCGACCTGTCCGTAAACATCGTGGATGCACCGGTTCCCTTTGATTTTGATGAGGTCCTCAGCGAATTCCTTGGCGGAGGCCAGGTCCCGACCCTCTCCCTGCGGCAAACCCTGGAGGGAATCCGCAATGCGGCCCACGATGATCGCATTGAGGCCCTGGTGTTGCGGGGTGCCTTTCGGCCGGAATTTTACGGCAGTGGTTTTCCGGTTTTGCAGGAACTTCGGGAAAACCTGCAGTATTTCCGCGAGACCTCGGGCAAACCGATTTATGCTTACATCGAAGCTCCTTCGATGCGGGACTACTTTGTGGCCTCTGCGGCTGATGAAATTTTTCTCCATCCTTCCGGGGTCGTTCCCTTTCTGGGCTTATCGATGGAATCGATCTTTCTGACTGATCTTCTCGACAAACTGGGCATTGGTATCCAAATCATCCGCGCGGGAACCTACAAATCTGCCACGGAAACCTTTACCGAGACAGAAATGTCCCCGGAAAACCGGGCGCAAACGGAAAAACTTTTGCAGGATTACTGGAATTTCCTTCTCGCCTCGGTAGCCGGGAGCCGCGAAGCCAATCCCGAGACCTGGGCCGAAATTTCCCAGACCAAACCGGTATTAACCCCGGATGAGGCCATACGCCTCGACTTTGTGGACCATGCCGGACATTACGATGAGCTTTTAACCCACCTTGCCCGGCAATTGAACCGACCAGGGGAGGAACTCACCCGAGTCGCCTTTGCGACATACTTGAAAGGGCTGCAGTGGAAAGAACCCCGACGAGGCCAGACACCAGACCAGATCGCTTTATTGTACGTGGAAGGCGACATTATGAGAGGAGCCCGGGGTGGAGCCGGACAGGTGAATATGGAGAGCTTGGTCCGCGAAATGAGAGCTTATCGGGAGGACCCGCAGGTTAAAGCCATGGTCTTACGAATCAACAGCCCGGGCGGGGATGTCCTGACCTCGGAAATGATTCGCCGGGAACTCGCCAAAGTCCGGGAGACCATGCCAGTCGTTGTCTCCTTTGGCACCTATGCCGCTTCCGGAGGTTACTGGGCCGCCATGGCTTCGGACCGGATCTTTGCCAGCCCGGTGACCTTGACCGGAAGTATCGGAGCTTTTGGCATTCTTCCCAATATCGAGGAAATGAGTGGAAAAATCGGTCTCGGGTACGATTTCGTCCGGACCAGTGACTACGCCACCCTCCTTTCCCCCTTCCGGGAAAAGACCGATGACGAAATGGCCATTTGGCAGAACTTCATCGATGACGCTTACCAGGAGTTTACCAACTTGGTGGCGACCGAGAGAGATCTCAGCCAAGAAGAAATTAGTGAGGTCGCCGAGGGACGGGTCTGGTCCGGCTTCGCCGCGAAGGAACGGGGTTTGGTCGATGAATTCGGCGGGTTGAGCGCCGCCTTGCGAGATGCCGCCGGAAGGGCTGGTTTGGGCGAAGAATGGGAAATCGTTGAATTCCCGCGCGCCAAAACATTTTCCGATGTATTGGATGAATGGCTGACCGGAAGTCCGCCCCAGGTACAACAAGCCCAAAGTTTCAACCCCCTGCCTGAAGCTGACCGCGAGATTCGCTATTTTCTCCAATCCCACCGGCCCTATTTGGTCCACAGTCGACTTCCCGTGCTTTTTCGCATAGACTAACTCTTTTCCATGACGCAACGAATCCATAACACTTTCACTCATTCCCGTAAAACCGGCGAGCCTTGCTTTGTCGCCTATCTCTGCGCCGGCGATCCGGATTTTGATACCTCACTGGAGCTATGCCGTATCCTCGTCGAAGAAGGCGTTGGCTTGCTCGAATTGGGCATTCCCTTTTCCGACCCCCTGGCCGATGGATTGACCAACCAATTGGCCGCGCAACGGGCTTTGGCTAACGGCATGACGGCCGACCAAAGCTTTCAACTGGTGCGGGAAATCCGCAAATTTGCTCCCGATCTGCCGATCATTTTTTACACCTACTATAATTTGGTTTTTGCCCGCGGTGAAAAAGAGTATGTCCGTCTGGCGGCAGAGGCCGGTTTGGATGGCTTGCTGACCCTGGACCTCCCGCCCGAAGAAGCCGATTCCCTGGTCGCCGCCTGCCGGGAACAGGACCTTGCCAATGTCTTTATCGTGGCCCCCACCACGCCGCCAGAACGCTACCCTTTGATAGCGGAAAAAGCCAGTGGCTTCATTTACTACGTTTCCCGCGAAGGGGTTACCGGGGAACGCAAGGATCTCGCTCCGAACATTGCCGAATCCGTGCAAAACATTCGCCAGGTCATCGACCTCCCGATTTCCGTCGGCTTTGGAATCTCCACCCGTACCCAATTCGAGCAGGTTGGTCAGGTTGCCGACGGAGTGGTCGTCGGCAGTGCCCTGGTCAACTGCATTGCCCGCAACGAAGGGCAACCGGAAAAAATGAAAGAAGCCCTGCGGGCCAAAGCCCGGGAACTTCTCGGCAAATAGACCCGCCATGGCACGCCCGCTGTATTTCCTCTCCGGACCTACGGCCGTGGGCAAAACCCGTCTGTCCCTCCAATGGGCCCAAGCCCTGAATGCGGAAATCATATCCTGCGACGCAGTCCAATTCTACCGCGGACTGGACATCGGTTCGGCCAAGGCTAGCAAGGCCGAACAAACGCAAATCCGTCATCATTTTCTGGATATTCAACCGCCGGACCAGCCCTATACCGTCGGCGATTTTCAAAGAGACGTTCGCCCCCTGATCGAATCCCTCCACCGCGCCGGGAAAAATGTTCTGATCACCGGCGGCAGCGGTTTTTATTTGTCGTCCTTTTTTCTCCCGCTAACCCAAGTTCCCGCCCCCTCCCCGGAAATCCGTCAGGAGGTCCGCCACCTTCTGGCCACCGAGGGCCTCGCGGCTCTTGCCGACCGCCTCCTTGGGATTGACCCTGAGGCGGGCCAACAGATTGATTTGCGCAACCCCGTACGGGTGGCCCGGGCGCTGGAACGCTGCCTGACCACCGGCCAATCCCTCGCCGCCCAAAAGCAAAAACAGGAAACCGCCACCACCGGATGGGAGGACCATTCCCGCCACATGGTCTTGCTCTCCCGTCCCCGGGAGGTTCTGCACCAGCGCGCAGCAGTCAGAGTCAGACAAATGATCGCCGATGGTCTCCTCCAAGAGGTACGCCGTCTACGCGAACAAGGTTTGGAAAACAACCCCTCCGCCGCCAGGGCCATCGGCTACCGTGAAACTCTCGCCTACCTCAAAGGCGATTTGTCCGGTCCGGAAGAATGGGAAGACGCCATTATCACCTCCACCCGCCGCCTGATCCGCAAACAAGACACTTGGTTTCGCCGCTTTTTCCCCGAAGCGTGGGCCACTCGCATCGATTTGGAATCCACGGAAAAGCCACTGGAAAGAATAAGCAAGGTCGTCCGGCCTTGAATCCCCTTCTTGAGACTTGCCAAGAGGCTCAGTTTTCTTTTTAAATACCCTCAATAACTTCCCTGCCGGGATAGCTCAGTTGGTAGAGCAACGGTTTCGTAAACCGTAGGTCGGCGGTTCGAATCCGCTTCCCGGCTCCAGTTTTAAGTTCCTGCAAAAAAGGACTTAAACAAACCCGAGTACTCAAATTTGTCATTCGCGGGCGAAGCCGTCTTTGGACGGCCTCTCGAAAAAGGCAAGGCCCTGAGCTTGCCGAAGGGCGGAAGCTTGCTGCCACGACACCGCGAAACACCGCCAGGATGGCGGTGCGACCACAGGAATCGCAGAACCCTTACAAAGTTCCCGCTCGCTTTCGAATAGGGGCGACATTTCCCTTTTCCGAAGATTTACCACCCCGTTGAGCAGGATTTCGCTGTGGCTCAACAGATAGCGCAAGGCTCCCGTTCGCTTTTTTTGCGCCAACCTAAGGGCTTGGGATGAAAACGCAAAAAAAGCCCGGAGAACATTCTCCGGGCTTCCAAAAAGAACAGGTATTGGAATCAGAACAATTACTTTTTCACCAATCGGCGACGAACCACCATCATTCCCAGAGCCAAAGCTCCGAAAATCGCCGCATAGGTACTGGGTTCGGGAATGGCGGTGTAAATCAGATCAATTTGCATATCGGAATTTTCAAAGCTCTGATTTAAGTCGAGATCATTCCCTACTCCCGAACTCGCGGTGACGAAAGCCGAATTAAAGGCAAATGTGAAATCATCAACTCCTTCAAATTGACCAATAAGGGATTCGCTGATCTCTCTCGATACTACATTGGAGTCTCCGAGATTACTATCTGAAAGAGTATCCCCATCATCAATGGTCACCCCATCCAGATCTAGAAATGCCAATGGATTTACCGCTTCAAAATCACTGGCGGCGATGGTTCCAATCGTAAAGTCTTGTGCCGTTGGCTTCCCATCAAAATCAACTTGGGTAAAATCAAATTCAATTCGTGCGAAACTACCGCTGTCTAAAGTTATAGGCTCTGAGCCGGTATTCTCAACCGAAACAGAAACTTCACCCCATGAGCTGGTGATCACCAAGGTTACCCCAGTGAGTTCATTAAAGGGCCCGGTGGTTACTGCGTCAAATTCACTAAAAGTGAATGTTCCGCCATTCCCAATACTTATGGTATCTGATGACTGGGTGATGGTTAATTCTCCACCGGATTGGCTGGTAGAGGTTGTTATGGTGGCAACCGTCTGCCCGAAGGCCCCGGCTGGCACAAGCATTCCCAAAACAGGAACGGCGAGAAAAGAGAATAGTTTTTTATTCATGTTCTTAGTAGTTTTTTAGGTGATCTGATTGGATGGGAAATTAGAGATAATCAGCAAATAGGATGCCAAAACCTCGTTAAGGAAAAGTTATTCTACTAAATTTCAATAAAAAATTCATAAAGATGATAAGGTTTGTTTATATTTGTTTTAAGTCATGCTTGGCAAGTTTTTTTTTAATTTTATTTCCCTCTCGAGATCAGACCTTCTATTGCTTTCCCTCACCTTGTTTGGTCGTTTGGTTCCTTAGGGGGAAATAGAGTTGCTTCCGAAGCCTTCAGAAGTCCAGGCAAAAACGACCTCACGCCCCCAAGCACCGCCCGGGTGGGGGTGCGAACCATTCTCGATACAGAGCCAGGATGACTGGTGCTACGCTTACGATAGCGCGGGTCTCCTGGTCGTGCCGTTTCCGGTCGCTTTCACGCCCTGACCGAAGCGGTCGCAGAAAAAATGATCAAAAAATAGTCATTCTTATCGACAAATAAGATAAGCCCATTCTCGACAATCTCGACCAACCCAACATTGCCAAGGAAATTCGCGACGGCTTAAAGGACTTGTTATCCGTCATTAAAGGAGCCGACCTCACCTCAAATTCCTCTTCCTCCACCGGGGTCAGCAAGTTTTCCAAAGTAAGCCTCTTTTCCGGATTGAACAACCTCAACGACATCACCGCCGACCTACCCTATAGCACGCTCTGCGGTTACACCGATGCCGACGTCGATCAGATCCTCGCCCCGGAGTTGGCGATTGGCAACCTCGACCGGCAGCACATCCGCGAATGCCACAATGGCTACAACTCGAACGGGAAATCCGTGTACAACCTGCAATGTTAATGTCTTGAACATTAAACCCGATATCCCAAACAACCGTCGCACAAAACTGAGCAGGCCCTAACTTCCACCCGAGCTCGGAGAGCCCCTCGCCCTCCGCAAATTTTGCTGCGCGAAAATCCCTTTCCTTTCGCATCAAGGAAATGAATATGATTCAAGTTCTGAATAACCTTTTCCGTGGACCCCGCTTTGAGTCCATTCGATCTTCACGACGCCTATGCCACGGGCCAGCCAATAGGTCATCAATCTAAGTGAATTTTCACGCTCCTCATAGGAAACTTTTTGTATGCGCAAACAGTCTTCAAAAACGCCCGCCGGGACTTTCACCGTTTCATAACCTTCGAAAACAAGCGCTCTCGCTTTCTTGCCAGGAGTTCTCTTATCCACCCAATTTCCATCAGCGTCTTGCTCTCCGGAAATGAGTACAAAGTTTTCCGTCTTGATCGAATCTTTCGGCAAGAAACGAGGGAAATGGACCATTTCTGGCTGATATGTCAAAACCCACCCTTCAGCAAAATTCTTCCCTGAACTTAACAGCCCATCCGGCCCAAAGGACCACGATGACTCTATCACATCCCTCGACTCGCCTTCCCCGGAAAACCGTTCCGAGAGCGTGGCATACTCGGTTGTCTCATCGCTTTCCTCAACCGAGACAATCCTCTCCTCAATCCTGGTATGCCCCGTCCCGGGATCATTTTCGGTGTAAACCCATTCTACCCCCTCGGCAATCGGGGAAATATACTTACTGAGATCGATAACCTCACCGGCTCCTTCGTCGGCTTTCAGGGGCTGCCAGTTCATGTTTATGAACACCCCGTCGTGCTCAAACGTCAAACCGAAGCGCACATCCCCCTCCATAAACCTCGCCGCCGACGGCGTCGCCACCGGATCGAGCAAAGAACCGACCGCCGTTGAACGCATGACCCGTTTCTCCTCATCCCACTCATAATCCCCCCCCAGCGAACAACGCAGGGTCCGTCCGAAAAACCTTTCGTACCGCGCCAAGGCATCCTCTTCGGGATACTTTTTCTGCCATTCGGTGAGCAAGGGGAGATCCTGCCAAGGGCCGAGTCGCTCGCGATTGGGTCTCTCGGCCAGCGACATCCGTGTTAAAAACTGAATTCCCGGCGCACCCAAATAGGTTTTCATCTGATCACCGGAAACTTCCCGGTCAGGATGATACTCACGGTCAAGGTTTTTCAATTCCTCCTGGATCACCGATTCATTCAAACTCACCAACAGTGCCTTCGGCGTCGCCGCATAATAAATACTGAGAGAGGACATCATCCCGCCTGTGGAAGCCACTTGGACATAAGATTTCCCTTCATGGGTTTTGGTTTTCCACTCCAGCAGTCCCGGCGCCGCGCTTTGGGAAAGGCTGCGCAGGGAAGTCAGGAAAATCGCCAGACTGACGGGGTCACGCGATTCCACCCGAACTCCCAGAGGGAGCATGAAAAAGGTCTCGAAATTATTGAACCACCGAAACGGATTTTCCTGCTCGGCCAGTACGCGCATCAAGGACGTATCTTTGACAAAAACGGTCAGTGAATCCCCAACCCACCGAACCATGGGATCGGCGGCATCCGGAACGAAAGCGGCGACTTGTGCCCGAAATGTTCGAAAGTCCCGACTCTCCCGATCAATCGCGAAGGAGACATTCAGAAAATCATTCCCGCGATATCCCCCGGTTCCCTCCGCCAATTGACCTCCACGGGTGAAATTGATCAACGTCCGGTACTCACTGGTCGCGGTCAGGGGAATCACCGCCAACTGACTTTCAAAACCCTCCCCCTCGCGCAGAACCTGCCAGCCAATGGGATCAAAAAACATAGTCCACTGACGGGCATAACGGCCTCTCCAGCGTTGATAAAACCGCTGCTCGGTCTCGGTCACCTTTTCCAATCCCAACTCTCCCACCGGCGTGAGAAACAAGGGGCTCCCATAGAGCGGGCTCCGCAGCATCCCGTTTACCCGATTCACTTCTCCCAACAAATGGTCTTTCTCGTCCAAAACCTCCGGGTCATCCATCCAGACCGCCGTCTTTCTCTCCAGTCGCGCCAAAGCGTGTATCTGCCGCATACCCCCAATACGCCACTCGGGGCTGACCCAGCGACGAATGGTGTCATCGGTGAGCATCACGAAAACCACTTCCTCCCCGGATTTTCTCATTTCCTGACGGAAATAATGATACTCCTCTTCCTTCGACAAAGCCACCAAATCGCCTTCCCGAAGAGCTTGGAGCTGCCGCAGCTGCCGCGGTGAATTGGCTACCATCACCGTGGTCTCATCCAGCAAAACAAAATATGCCGAAACCCTTCGGTCCCCGGAACGAAATACGCCCACGGGAAGGCCGCCCATTTTTTCGGACCAGGCCGACGCCTCCTCTTCCGACTGCCTTTGCTCCTCTTCCACCAACCCGGCCCGCACCGTTTCACCGTGGTCTTGCAATTGGTTGAACAAAGTTTTCGCCGCGGGAGTTTGTACCAACAAGGCCACATCCGTGCCCATGAGAAAATGCCAGTCGCCACCGGTCACCGCCATTTCGATTTCCGGTCCGTCTTCCACCTCCAACAACGTTTCCCGCCACGCCTCCAGCCCCATTTGTGCCAAGTAAAAATCCAATCGTTCCCGCACCTCGGAAACCAATGGGTTCCAGTCCAGAAAGCTCGCTGATTCCTTGGTCAACCCATGATACGCCAGCTGAACAGCCGCCCGATTCGGAAAATACACAAAATGCTGATCCGCCGGCACCCAGGACGCCAAACCATCCAAAACAGGTTCCTCCCCTTCCATAAGTGGCCCCCAGTCGATCGCCTCAATAGTGATTCCCCTGATATCAGCGAGATCCACCGTCGCCTCCAGATCCTCTTCTCCGCGCTCCCAAAGCGCCTCATTCAGCGCCAGATTCTCGGCAATCGCCCGCCCCCCGGAGAAAAGCGCCAACGGCTCAACATTTTGCCGCCCCCAACGTGGCCGACTCTGAACCCCATCCGGGACCAACCCACGCTCCTCCTCGGGTATCGCCCGCAAAGCCTCCTCCGCCTGGCGGGCCTGCTCGGCAAACCACACCTGTCCGGTAAAAGGCAATTCCGCCAAACGCAGATAATGAAACATCTGGCCCCGCAGGAAATCCGCCTCCGTCCCTACGGTCTCTTCGGGAAAGTAGAGGGCATAACGCTGCATCTCTTCCGTCCCGCGCCGCACCAACAGCTCTGCCTCGCGTGGCGCCTCGGCGGATGAAAACTTGACCGCCATCCGCAATTGCCGCAATTGCCGTGGCAGGAAAAAGTTTTCCTCGGGAACGATAAACCCGTAATAGGCCTCCGCCCCCTCATCGGCAAAACGCAAGGTGAGCCAATCGGTTTCCCAATTCAAACGCTCCCCCAAATCCGGCCGTTCCTCCACCCATTCCACCTCCGCCGGGGTGGCAAAATAAATCTCTCCTTTTGCCACCAAGCCAAGAAAAACGAACCACGAAACGAAAGAGCAAAAGAATAATTTCATGCACTTAAAATAACAACATCCCCCGGCCTTTCAACCATTGATTTGTCCGTCGATCTCCCACTGTTTTAGGGGCATGCCCAACGTCGCCAGACTTTTCCTCATCTCCCAGCGCATTTCCTCAACTCCTTTTCCTCAAGATGGGCTCTGGAGATTAGGTCCATGGCCCGGAGGATTTTCCGGACATGCTCGCCATCGGTCACGGCCAGGGGATGCGGGTTTTCTTTTTTGACAACTCATCCCTGAAGTTGGCGAAGGAAATCCTTACTTTCCAAAGTTTTCCATTCAACCCTCCCAAGAGGAGGAGAAAACTAATCCTCTGTTTCATTACCAAAACAGACCATTAATGGTATATAGCGGTACGCAAATAAACTATTTTTTGCATCAATCACGGCAAAAAAACGCCCCCTTCCTATGAGCCGCATGGAACAAAGCGTACCATTCCCTTTTCCTTATGGCTTCCTGAAAGTTCAAAAACCAGCAATTCCTATGTTACAAAAACCCTTATTCGCTACCCTAGCCCTGAGCTGGTTGGCCGCCGCAAGCTATACCCATGCGGAACCTGTCTCAGTGGTCGAAGACGACGGCACCGTCCACATCAACCAAGTTGAGGTGGACAAAAAGTACCTGAATCCCACCACCGACGAAATCGAAGCCAGATTCCGGGAGTTTTATAACGAGATTCTCCGTATGGAAACCCGCCGGGAGGACGGTTCCTTTGGCGGCCCCCGAGGAAACCGCTATGCGGAGAATGAGAAGCGCTCCTACCCGAGCGCCAAAATGCATGTCCTGGCTGGCAATGTCGAAAGCGGGATGAATTTCCTCCAGGCCGAGGATCAGCCCCAAAACCCTCGCGACAATGTCCATACCAAAGGAATCGACTTGTATTGGGCGTTTACCCTCAAAGGGCAGGTCCGCAAATTCTTTCAATTTGGACACCTCATGGAGGACGAATACCGTGAGCGAATGGCCGAAGCTATAAGCCTTTGGACCGAATCTCACCCGCGTTTCACCCCCCACCCGGAATACGGAAGCTACGACCCCGATGCCCAAGGCTGGGGGCCCAACCGTTTCGGCCACCGTCAAGTTGACGGACGCCGCACGGATAACATGTATGCCATGTCCACCGGCTCCATCTATCTTTTCGCCGAAGCCAGTGGAAACGAAGAAACCCGCAAACGAGCGAAAAGCGAGATCCTGGGGTACGTCTGGGCCCTCTACAACATCGGACACGGGGAGTGGGACAGCATCGCCTATCACTCCCATATTGTTGCTCCGTTTTTGAACATTTATGACTTTGCCGAGGATCCGGAAGTCAAAATGGCCGCCAAGCTGGCCTTGGACCATTTCTTCACCTCCGCCGCCCTCAAGTGGGAACGCGCTACCTTCCTCGGAGCTTCGAAACGCGACTATGGAGGCGGAAGCTACCACCAAATGGGCAATGGTTTCACCCACTTCTTCAATCTCTATTTTCAGGACTCGGATGAGGTTCATTTCGAACCCGATCAGGTTCATGCCATGACCAGCAAATACCGCCCACCGCCAGCGGTTCGCGCGTTAGCCGCCAGGAAGTTTGACCGTCCGGTCGAAATTCGAGCCACCAAGCCACAGTATGAAAACTGGCAGGAAGGCCGGAGCGACCGCCCCCACAATTTCGAAACCATTTACATCGGCAATCACGGCGGGATCGGCAGCACTTTGGATCCCGGCGAAAATGGCGACTTGGCCCCCTTTCGCGCCATTCTTCACTCCGGCGACGAAGGCACCGAAGTCTTCGCCCTCTCCCCGGACCGCACCATGAATCGAAAATTCCGCGGCTCCCAAACCGCCCAATACAAAAATCTGGTGGTTTGGATGAGCGATAAAAGAGACCGCCCCTGGCACCTCTACCGCACCGAAGGAACCGAAGTCGAAAAAGTGGACGGCATCACCTTCATCAAAAGCGACCGTTCCTGGTTAGCCCTCCGCTCCCACGGAGTCGGAGACTTTGAAGACCATTCTCCCGAAGGACGCCGAAATCTACGCAATCCGTCTTCGAAATGGTGGACCGCTGAACACCAGGAAGATTGGAATTTCATCAGCGTGGAATACGCCGAGGAAGGCGACTTCGATTCCTTTGCCGATTTCCGGGACGCCGTCCTTGAACAGGGCAATATCGAAATTGATGTGGAGAATCGTCAAGTCATCCTCACCGGGGCCAATGGCCGTGTGCTGGAAACTCACTACAATGATGAAAACGATCTGGCCGTGGTCATTGCGGACGGTGAGCTTCGCGACTGGGACGACCCTGCAAATTGGGCCCTCTGGCAAACCACCGGAGACCAAAACCTAATCAGCCTTGGCTGGAAAGAAGGCCACCTAAAGGTCGAAGCTGGCGGAAAAGTCTTTGAAGCCAATTTCGAACTCGATGACTTCACCGGCCCCGAAGTCACCCGGGAACAATTGGAGCGGGAGCGGGAGCTGACCGCCACCAGTTCCTTCGAAAACCGCTAAACGCGCGAACCTTCAAAACCCTCTTCAAACCGGTCAAAGGCATGCCCTTTGGCCGGTTTTTTGTGCGAAAGCGGGGTGCCTTCAGGCAAGTTCTGCGCTATCAAGACGATGAGAGGGAACCCACAGCACCGTCAAAGCAAAGACCGGAGAAAAACGGTAATAGCTCCCAAGCCACATCCTCACCACCGTCCGAAAAGGCCCTCCTATAGGGCCATGCCGCTGCCATCTTCGAAGAAATAGAACTTCCTGGAATCCAAGGAAAGGCGCAAAGATTCTCCCATCTGCGGATTCACCTCGCCCGGCAAACGCCCGACCGCGAGGGAATGGAGGACCTCCTTACTTTCCTCTTCCTCGCTGGGCTCCACATCGACCCGAACGGCTTCTGCGGGAAAGGGGAAATAGACCATTTTCTCGTGCCCGAGAGCTTCCACCGTTTCGGGAATGACCTCAAGAACCTGCGCCCCGGGCAACTCTTCCGAGATTCGAATAGCCTCCGGGCGAAAACCCAGGATGACTTCCTTGTCGACATATTCAGGAAGCGATGGGTGCCTTTCCAAGACCACACGATCCATCTTGATCCGACTGTCCCGAAGAACCAACTCATACCCTCGGTCCTTTTTCGCCAAACGCCCGCGAAACAGGTTCATCGAAGGGGAGCCGATAAAGGCCGCTACGAAAATATTCGCCGGCTTTTCGTAAAGTTCCTGCGGCGGCGCCACCTGCTGTAATATACCTCCCCGCATGACCGCCACCCTTTCCCCCATGGTCATCGCTTCCACCTGGTCATGGGTCACATACACGGTGGTGGTTTTTGTTTTCCTTTGCAGCGACCCGATCTCCGCACGCATTTGCACCCGCAATTTCGCATCGAGGTTGGAAAGTGGCTCATCCATCAAAAACGCCACCGGATCCCGTACCAGAGCTCGCCCCATAGCGACTCTTTGGCGCTGCCCTCCGGAAAGCGCTTTGGGTTTCCGGTGCAAAAGATCCTGCAAGGAAAGCAAGCGGGCCAGTTCATTGACCTTGGTCGTGATCTCCCCTTTGGACATGTTTCTCATCTTCAGGGGAAACTCCAAATTGGCCCGGACCGACATATGCGGATACAAGGCGTAGTTTTGGAAAACCATCGAAATGTTCCGCCGCTGCGGACTGAGATCATTGACCACCTCGCCATCGATCCGCAACTTCCCTCCGGAAATTTTCTCCAATCCGGCAATCATTCGCAAAGCCGTCGACTTTCCACAACCGGAAGGGCCTACCATTACCAGGAATTCGCCGTCGGCGATTCGTAGATTCAAATCCTGTACCGCAACCGTGTTGCCGGGATAGACCTTGCGGATGTTTTCCAGTTCAATCGTTGCCATATTCGTTTGTTTTTACAGGTTAACCTTTGACCGCCCCCACCGCGATACTGTTGACGATCTGCCGCTGGCAGAACAAAAAGAGCAAAATCACCGGGACCACCATGATGGCCGCTGCTGAACTGGTTAGATGCCAGTCGTCCTGGTGCGCTCCGCGAAAACTGTAGATCGCCACCGCCAGCGGCTGCATGTCGGGCATGGCCATCGTACACAACAACGGAATCAAAAAGTCATTCCACGCATTCAGGAAGGCAAAAAGCCCGACTGTCATGACAATTGGCTTGGCCATCGGTAAGGAGATGGTGAAAAAGGTTCGCAACGGCCCCGCCCCATCGACCGCGGCAGATTCTTCCACTTCTTTCGGAATGGTCAGGAAATACCCCGCCATCAGAAAAGTGTGGCCGATCGAAATGGCCGATAACCAGAGAACCATTCCCCAAAGCCCTTCCATCAGACGAAGGGACTGTATCATATGGAAGATCGGAATAATCACCGCCTCCCTCGGGGCCACCGCCCCCAGAATCAGGAGCCCGAAAACCAACATCTTGCCGGGAAATTGGAACTTGGCCAAGGCATAGCCCAACATGGACGAGGTGAGGATCGTAATCACTACCACCGCCGCGGTAATGACAAAACTGGTGAGGGTATGCAGGTAAAACCGCAGATCAGTCCACACCACTCGATAATTCTCCGTTTGCCAACGCTTCGTTGAAACTATCCCCATCTCCCTAAGCTCCTCAAGCTCTACCCGGGCTAATCCGACATCCCGATTCCCCTCCTCATCACGCATCCCGAATTGCACTGCATATTCCCGCGGCGTAACCCGATAAGGGACAAAGGTTTCATTGAAACTTCTACGGCGCTCATCCTCCGACCACAGTATCTCCAGAATGTCTTCCTGCCGCTCATTCAAATCCCGGTCATCCCAATAGACGGGTTCGGTCTCCGCCACCAAATTGTATTTCAATCCAGGAACCAATATTTCCTTCTCGCTCTTGGCCTCAGAACCTGTTTTGAGACTGGTCGAAGCCATCCAGAGAAACGGGTAGATATTCAAAAAACCAAAGAACAAAAGGCCCGCATGAATCGGCAAGGTCCACCCCGTTCTCTCCCACCAACCGCGCAAGCTCCGCCAAAAAAGGCTCTTTTTTTCGGGACTTTCCGGCTTCCGGAAATCTTCTGATGACTGAGGCTCCATTATTTATTCCCCTCCTTCTTTTCGGGTTCGGCAGGCGCCAAACGCTTCTTCCACCGTTGGGCGATAAACCACACATTGAAAACAATAAACACCCCCAACAAAAGCGCATAGACCAAGCCGAGCGCAGAGGCATAGCCCACATCGGGAATTTGCGTGTCCGTCCGGACAAAACCCCATTTGAAAATATAAGTTGAAGCGATTTCCGTCCCATGCTCCCCTTCGGTCATGATGTAAACGGTTCCGAAATGTCGGGCCGCCCCAACCAGGGAATTGAAAATAATGATTACCAGAATCGGTAGCATCTGCGGAATGGTAATATAAATAAAACGCCTCCATGGGCCCGCCCCATCCACTTTCGCCGCTTCATACAAATCAGGGGAAATCGACTGCAGACCCGCCATGCAAAGAATGGTGTTGAAGGGAATCCCACTCCAAATAGCCACCCCAATGACCGTGTAAAGGGCCAAGGCCGGATCATTCAGGAAATCCCGCGCCGAATCCTCCGGATACAGGCTATACCCCGTGAACCTCTCCCAGAACCCGTCCAGATGAAAAAGTATTTGATTCACCGTCGAATCCGTTCCCGCCAACAAACCAAAGAAAATAATACTGATCGCCGCCAGGGAAGTAACCAAAGGAATAAAAAAGAGGGTGCGGTACAATCGATTCGCGCGAAAAGGTAAAACCAGAACCAACGCCAAAGCCAAACCTATCAAAACCTCCCCTGCCGCCACCATGAGCATATACCGGAAAGTGTTGGGGACGACTTCCGTCCAAAAACGGGTATCCTCGAAGAATAAAATGGTCCGGAAATGCTCAAACCCTACCGACTGGAGTATCCCCAAACCAGTGCCCGAATGCAGGGCCAGATAAAACTGGTAGAGTGAGGGATAGAGAATAAAGGCAAAGAGGGAGATGATCGCCGGAAACACAAAGAGATACGCATACCACTGTTCCCGGGATTCTTTTCGCGTGGTACCCAGCAAGGGATTTCCGCCACGCCAATCCTTCCATGCCTTCCAACCAAGAAACGCCAGAATGGTCAGTAAAATGAGCAATAGGATCCCCGCCAAATGGGGCCATCCGGGAGAACGGATAAACCCATAAGTCAGGTCTTTGAACTCCTCCGGAAGGTCCTCCCGCGACAAAGCAATCTGTTCATCAGCCCCCTCCGGACGATACGCTCGCTGCTGGAGAAAAAAAGGCGTCGGGTTTTCCTGATCCCATTCGGGAAACGTAAAATTTCCGGGATCATGCACTCCCGATCGAATACGTTGCTCCAAATCCTCGTTCACCGCTTGCGTAAATCGCTCCAAGCCTTCCCGGGCTTTGGCCAATGTTTCTTCGACTGACAAATCCGATTGCCTTTGGAAATCCAGAAACGCCCGGTGCAGTACCGTTTCCGGATTATCCACCCGCACCGGACCATGCACTGGCGGTGTCGGCCAGATCGCCGATTCTTCAAAAACCTCCCACGCCATTCGCTGAAACGGCAAGAGGTTCTCCTGAGCCCACTTTTTGTCCTCTTCGGTTTCCGCGGAAAGAATTCGCTCCGCCGCCTCCCAAGTAACTGGAAGCGTTAAATTCATTTCCATCCGGCGCTTTTGTTGATCCACTGACAGTCCGTGATGAAGCCAACGCCAAACCGCTTCCGGATGGCTCGCCCCGGAAGTGATCACCGTGATCCCCTGCCCCATAGGGGCCGGATTTGTCCCCCGCCCTAATTCCAAGCCAACCTCCTCGGCGAAGGCCTCGTCGGGAACCGGTATGGGAGCCGAGCCGATATCCCGCCGATTGATCGGAACCGTGATCGCTGCTCGCAAGGCCGCATGCCAATCCTCAATTAAAATCGCCGCCCGCCCTTCACCAATCAGAGTTCTTGGCTCCTCAAAATGGCGTCCGGCGGTCCCGGGCAGGATAGACCCATCCTCTTGAAGCCGTAAAATCAGCGCCAAGGCACCCAAAAAAGCCGGGCTGTCATATTCATAAAACCCTGCTTTTTGATCCAATGACGAAACCCAATCCTTCCCTTCGAAATTAAATCCGATCGAACCGGCTACCGCCGCCAACGGGGTAATTCCCCGCATAATATCCCTCGGCTGCCGCCCTTGCAAAATCACTCCGTAGGGCCGATTTTCCTCCTCATCCAGAGTTTTCCCGTAATCGGTGATAACCTTCGCGACCCTCACCAATTCCGACCAAGTCGCCGGTGGAACAGGTTCCCCCTCCTCATCCACCAGCCCCGCATCGGGAAAAACCTCCGCCGCTTCCTGAAAGATCCGGCGATTGAAGGTCATCATGCGCGGAAAGCCTACCTGGGTGAAGCCGATAACCCGGTTGTGCATATTGATCAAACGGGCAGCCTGTTCGGGGTACCGGTCGCGATTGCGAATATAGTAGTCATTCGGATTGGTCTGCCAGCGAAAGATTTCACTTTCCCGCCCCAGCCGCATTTCCAGATAATCAGGATTTCGCTCCAGTTCCCGTTTCAACAAATCATCAATCGGACGAACCATACCATCGGCGATATAGTCCCGTATTTGATTGATCGGGATATCCATAACATCAGGGGGATTCCCACTCAAAAAACTAACAAAAATCACCTCTCCCATGCTTCCGGATTCGCGAAAATGCAAAGACATATTCACATCCGGATTTTCCTCCATAAAATCCTGGGCAATGCGCCGGGTTAGCGAAGGATCGCCACTACTACTCCAAATAGTAACCTCTTTCGGCCGATCCGCCCCCTCCCGGTGGACCAAGCGGTCGGTCACCACCGACCATTGTGCCAATAAAACCACGGCCCCAAGGGCGATGAGCAAATAGGCAACAAAACGAGTTTTCATGGGTGGGGCAAAAAGATCAAATCACTGGAATTGACCAAGAAAGTAAAGGTTTAAAATCAGTTCTCCGCAGAGAGGGTAGTCAGAGGACGCAAAACAGCTACTTTTTCATTCCCCTGAACTTTCTTCGACCGGTAAACAGGTCAGAGGACAATTCCCGGTAACCTTCTTTTCCATCATCTTCCGAACCAATAATCCATTTTCCCACAAAAGCCTTTCCGCCCAAAACCACTCCCCTTCGCAAAGCCGCTAAAAACCTAAACCGTTCCCGGTTTTCTTCCTCCTTTTCCGTCTGCCGCTCCTTTAAAATCTGAGTAATCTCCGCCTTCGCCCCATCGCCTCCGGCTTGTCCCAGGAGTAACATCCGATACTCCCGCAATACCTCCTTACCCCATTCATCCCCTCGTAATCCACGCAGAATCTCCACCAATCGCGCCTGAGGTTCCCCCTCCTTCTCCCCTTCCCCGTACCCACTAAAAGCATAATCGCGAGGATCCTCCACCAATCCCGCCCGCACCGGATTCAAATCAATATACGCCGCCATAACCAGCAACGCCGTTCCGCTCCCCTGTACCAGCACACTCTTAAAACGGTCACTCCATAACGGCCCGTACCGGTCATGGTTGGCATTGTACCAAATGCTCACCTGTTGCTTGTAGATCTTCACAAACGCCGACAAATCATGCATCCGGGCCAGCAAGCTCGCCCGCATCTTCTCCGCCTCCTCACCCCCGTCCTTCAGGGTTCGCTCCACCTGTTCCGGAGTATTCGGTGCATACTTGCGTGCCCGCTCACTCTTGCGCAGCACCCCATCCTCCCCATGCAGCATCCGGTACCGCCGCAGCAACTCCCCATCGTCCAGCTTGATCCCGCTCCCATCCGGCACTTCCACCAAAACATGGAAGTGATTGCCCATCAGGCAATAGGTCAGGATCTTCACCCCACAAAAACCCGCCACCTTAAACAGCATCCGCCGCATCACTGCCTTCTCCTCTTCCGAGAAAAAGATCTCCCCATTCACCGT
>JAIUMY010000036.1 GCA_022565335.1 Opitutales bacterium | reverse complement strand
CTCCCCTCCTGTTGCATGAGCGTCCGTCAAACCAACACCCGCCCCGAAGGGGCTAAAGAACAAAGGCCGGGGCAACGCCCCGGTGTTGGCCATACAAGAAAAACCCGAGCCCTGTAAGGGCGGCATTGGGTCCATTGCCAATTTCGCCCGAATCGCCTCGAATAATCCGTCCCACGATGTCGCCCTTATAGGGCTCATTCATGGGGGGGCAACCCCGATTCCCGGGGCGCTGCCCCGGGCTTTGGTCTGTCGCACCGGTGGTGCTGAAATGAATCCGCCCATCTCCGTCAGCAGCCTTCCAAACAGCCGTCCAAAAACTCACGTTTTCGGCTACAGGGCAGACAAATGCCAAACGTACTCCCCTCCTTTTGCATGAGCGTCCGTCAAACCAACACCCGCCCTGAAGGGGCTAAAGAACAAAGCAAAGGGCAGGCGCGTGATGCGCCTGCCCTTGCTTTGATTCAATTAAATGAAAATCAGGGTTTTCACTCGGACAACGTCGCGAGAATTTCCCCGGTCAATTCACCGGATATACCCCATTCGATGGACCAGTCACCGGTGATGGGAAACACCCCTTCGTCGTTGGCTTCGCCGAACCGGGCGTCAACGGTCAATATCCCGAGAAGAGATCCCCCGTTTTTCCAGTCCGGATCACGCAACCAGGGGTCGGCATTGAGGATGATGTAGGCGGAGCCGGTAATGCCTTCATCGGTTACGTTCAATCCCGAAGCTTCGACCTCATGGTAGGACTGGTTGTAACGGAATCCACCGGCCACCGCGCTGATCACTTTCTCGCCATCGTGGTCGAGACAGAGGGTCATATTCTGGAAGTCCCCTCCCTCACGGGGCAGAGAACCGAAGATTTGCAGAAAAACCCGTTCCTGACCTTCTTCCAAGTCACTGAAAAAGGTCACCGGCTGATGTTCGAGCCAGCCGGTGGGCCAGGCGCGCCGGGAATAGCCACCTTCGCTGATTTCATGCAGAGAGCCTTCACGGGTAACCGTTTCCTCCCAACCGGGGAAAGGGCGGGTCCATTGGCCACGCCATTCGTTGCCTTCGGCTTCTTCCATCGCAATATGAGCGTCCCAGGAGAAAATACTCATGTGAACCTCCGCGTCGGTTTCCCAGGCTTCACCGATGCGAAGACCTTCAGGAAATTCGATATGACTCCACTCGTCGTTGCGGCGGGCGGTAGTTCCGACCACACCTAATTCATCGCGCGGAGGCACCTCGACACGGCCCGAGGCGATTTCACGGTTTTCGTCGGCAATCAAAACCCCTTCCACCGGACGGTGAAACCCGGCCCAGGCATTTTTCATTTGGAGATCGGCCGAACCAACCGGCGGTACCGTCAAATCCAGGGCCATGATATTGGTGCGGCCCCGTAAGAAGGTCAACCCCTCGTAGAATGGGCGGTCAGTCGGGTAGGAGTAATCGGTGGTCAACTGAGTCCCGAGAGCGCGGTAGCGGGCTTCGCCGGTTCGTTCGATGGAGCCGTCGTCATGCTTTTGATAAATATAAATACCGGCATTTTCCGAACTGGTATTGGTGATTTGCCAATAAAGTTTATCGTTGTAACTAACCGGAGCAGCGACACTGCCAACAATCGTATAATCACTCCGGTAAAGTTCTTCCCCGGTTTCGATGTTAAAGACTCCAAAACGCCGGGTATCCGGTCGTTTGTAAGGATGCCCAATAGCTATATACAACCGCCCGTCTTCGATGAGACCTTTGCGTTCGGCACCCCGACTGCCACCTAAGTGAACATGATTTTTATAGGCCTTGCCGTCGCGTATGTCGGGGAAGCGCCACAATTTCTCAAGCCCTTCCAGGGAAATGCGGTAGGCCGCCAAAAGCCCCGGGTCCTCGCGCTCCGGGTTGAGCATAACGAAATCCCCACCCAGGATCAGTTTTCCGGGATTGTGACCGGTTTCGTGAGACCAGAGAAGGGAACCGTCTTCGGGATCAATCAAATTGACTGCCCTTTTTCCATCGTTATCGTGGGTGATGAGGTAAGTCTTACCGTTATATTCCCAATGCCGCGGATTGCCCTGGCGGTTCATAACCGACTCCTCAATGGTCCAGCGTTCGGAACCATCTTGGTAATTCAGGGCGATCAGACCTCCTTGGAGATTGGGAATGATGACGGTTTCACCCACCATGGTTCCCCCCGGGCGGAGAGTGCCAAAGGGACCATCATGGACCACCGGCAGATTTCGCTTTTCCAGGGATTCCGCCTTAAAGGCTTCGGCCCTCTCGTGCCATTCGGGGACCGTGGTTTTCCAGCGCAGTTCTCCGGTGGCAACGTCATAGGCGAAAACCCGTCCGGTGACGGTTTGCGTCACGTAGATACCATTGCCAGCGACCGGATCGATACCATTGTGACTTCGCTTGCTACTCTGGAAGTTGATCGAAGCCGAGGGCTGCGACACCTGCCAGAGTTTTTCGCCGGTGGCCGCGTCGAGCGCGATGGTGTTCCAGTTGGCGTCGATGCGATAATAGGTATCCTTAAGAGCCTCATAACTGTCATCGCCCCCGTGATAGCGGTCGGTGAGGGACTCCTGCCGGGCATAAACATCGCCGGTGGCCTCGGACCAGGAAAGAATATAAATTCCGTCCACCACGACCGCCGCAGCGGTTTCCCCATAGGTGGGCTCAAAGCCCTGTCGAAGGATGTGCACCAAAGGCCCGGAGCTGGTACTGTTATTGCCGGTGTGAATCTCGTAGGACCAGAGAGGCCGAACCAAATGCCCGTACGGGGTTAGTTCCACATTTTCATCCTGTGGGATCACATAATTGTGGGCCGTGCGGTAGGTCCAGTCAGAGGCTTGCAGCGAAGCGCCCAAGGCCAGACAAGCAAGTCCGGAAAGAGCCAAAGACATTTTGGACATTTGCGTTTTCAGTCGTTTTCTTAACATAATGCGTCGGGGGTTGGGTTGGTGAGAGAATGGAAGGGTCCAATTTAGGTGAGACCGAAGCGTTTTCTCGTAGTGCGCATCCCGCTAAGCGGGAAAGCATCTTGAGGTAGTGAATGCGTTCGGGCCGCAGTACAGCACAACCCTTGCTTCTTCCTTCGCAGATGCCTCAAAGGATAAGGAAAGCGAAGGGCTACTTGATTTGGGGAGAATGGCGAAAGCGGGGAATTTGGTTGGGTTGCGATGTCTTGCAAAGGTCATAGGTATAATCATTTCATCCGTTTTTATCAAGGTTTATTCGCCCAAGGTGGTGCGAATTTCGCCGGTCAGCTCCCCGGAAACGCCCCATTCGAGGGACCAGTCACCGGCAATCGGATACACGCCTTCATCGTTGGCTTCGCCAAATTGAGCGTCGAGAGTCAATTTCCCCATCAGGGATCCACCGTTTTTCCAGTCGGGGTCGGTCACCCAGTTATCGCCATTGAGAATGATGTAGGCGGTGCCGGTAATGCCATCATCGGTTACTTCCAATCCCGAAGCTTCGACTTCATGGTAGGACTGGTTGTAACGGAATCCACCGGCCACGGCGCTGACGACCTTTTCGCCATCGTGATCGAGACAAAGGGTCATGTTTTGGAAGTCACCCCCTTCACGCGGGAGGGAGCCGAAGATTTGCAGGAAAACGCGTTCCTGTCCCTCCTCCAGATCGCTGAAAAACGTGACCGGCTGATCCTCGAGCCATCCGGTGGGCCAACCACGGCGGGGGTACCCGCCTTCGCTGATTTCGTGAAGGGAGCCTTCGCGGGTCAGGGTTTCCTCCCAGCCGGGAAAACTGCGGGTCCATTGTCCGCGCCATTCGCCGCCTTCGGCTTCCTCCATGACAATGCGGGCAGGCCAGGAAAAAATATCCAGATGCACCGTCGCGGTAGTGTCCCAGGCTTCCCCGATTTTCAGAGCCTCGTCGAAGTCCATGCGGCCCCAAATATCGTTTCTTCGAGCCGTGGTACCGACCACGCCCAATTCATTGCGGGGAGGAAATTGTACCCGGGCACTGTTTAACTCCCCATTATCATTGGGAATAAACACGCCGGACATCGGCCGATAAAAGCCGGCCCAGGCACCTTCCAACTCAACTTCCACCGGCGGGGATGCCGGTTCCCGTAAATCGATCGCCAGAATGTTAGTGTAGCCACGCAGAAAAATACGCCCATTGGAGACGGGATTGTCGGTCGGGTGCAAGTAGTCGGTGGTGATCGAAACCCCCAGCGGACGATAGTGCAACTGATCCATGAGTTGGATGGTCCCGTCTTGGTTTCGTTGGTAAATATAGACCCCGGAGTTCTGTCCGCCGGTAGAGGTCACATGCCAATAAAGTTTGTCTCCGGTGACGAACGGGGCGCCAATATTGTTATTGGGGGGGCGATAATCTCCACGGTGCAGTTCTTCTCCGGTGGCAAGATCAAAGGAAGCAGTGCGACGATCCCGCGAGGGGTGACCAATCGCCATATAAAGGAATCCATCGGCAATGACCCCTTTGCGCTCCCAGGAGCGACTGCCGCCTAACTGTGTAGATACCCGGTTGAGCATATCATCCGCAAATCGCCACTGGCGTTCGAGGCCGTCCAGGCTGATCCGATAAGCGGCCAGCAGCGCGGGCGTCCGGCGGTCCCGGTCGGGGTTCAGTAACACCATGTCTTCCCCAATGAGCAATTTTCCGGGATTGTAACCCGTCTCGTGTATCCAGACAATGGATCCATCCTCGGGGTCAATGAGGTGAACGCGGTTGTGCGGTTGATGAATGGTGTGGGTAATCAGGTAGGTTTTGCCTTCATGTTCCCAAAGCCTGGGATTGCCCTGACTGTTCATCACGGAATCGTCAAGATGCCAAATTTGCGAGCCATCCTCCGCACGCACGGCAATCAACCCTCCGCGCAGGTCGGGAAGGATTACTTTGTCGTCCACCATCGCCGCACCGGATCGAACATTGCCGAAAGGTCCGTCGGAGACGATAGGCAGGTTGCGCTCAGCCAAAGCCTCGGCCTTAAAGGCTTCCGCTCTTTCGTGCCATTCGTCCAACTTCATTTCCCAACGGGTTTCCCCGGTGGCAATGTCGTAGGCATAAACCCGGCCCGTGATGGTAATGGTGACATAAATTCCGTTTCCGGCAACCGGATCAATCCCGTTGTGCCCCCGCTTACTGCTTTGGAAATTGATGGATGCCGAGGGTTGGGATCGTTCCCAAAGTTTTTCTCCGGTATCCACATCCAAAGCAATGGTGTTCCAGTTGGCGTCAATACGGAAATAACTGTCTTTGAGTGCCTCATAGGTTTCCTCACCGCGATGGTAGCGGTCCGTAATCGATTCGGGACGGGCTATCTCATCCCCGGTGACTTGCGACCAGGAGAGCAGATACACGCCATCTGCGATGACCGCGCCGGCGGTTTCACCGTAGGTGGGCTCAAAGCCCATTCGGAGCATGCGCTTGGCACCCCCCGAACTGGAGCTGTTGATGCCGGTATGCACCTCGTAAGACCAGATTGACCGGACCCAGTGCGCATGATCGGTCAATTGGATGCCTTCCTCCAGCGGAGGGTGATAATCATGCGCCGTACGGTAAGACCAATCGGAGGCATGAATGAATTGGGGTAGCGAGAAGGCCGCCAGGCACAAACAGGTTTGACGGACTCCTTTGAGGATGGGGTTTGCTTTTCGGGTTTTCATTGTTTTCTTCAAATTGTTATTGGTTATTGTGAGGAGCTCATTTGCGTATTTGAGCGTTTATTCGCCCAAGGTGGCGCGAATGACTCCGGTTCTTTCGGCAGAGAGACCCCATTCGACATTCCAGTCCCCCTTGACGGGGTAGATGCCTTCATCATTCGGCTCACCAAATTGAATATCCAGAGTGATTCGTCCCAGCAACGATCCACCGTTTTTCCAGTCAGGATGATGCATCCAAAGATCGCCATTGAGAATGATGTAGGCCGTTCCGGAGATACCCTCATCGGTTACGGTTAGACCGGAACCATCGATTTCATGATAGGACTGGTTGAAAGAAAATCCACCAGCCACCGCGCTCACGATGCGTTCCCCGTCGTGATCCAGACAGACGGTAACGTTTCTTCTTCGACCATCTTCCAGCGGGAGGGCACCGTGGATCTGGAGGAAAACCCGTTCCTGTCCCTCTTCCAAGTCACTGAAGAAGGTCACCGGTTGATCTTCCAGCCACCCGGTCGGCCAACCCCGGCGCGGGTAACCGCCTTCACTGCTCTCGTGGAGGGTGCCTTCAAAAGTCAGGGTCTCCTCCCAGCCGGGAAAACTCCGGGTCCATGTCCCATGCCACTCATTACCCCGGGCTTCTTCCATGGCAATACGGGCCGGCCAGGAAAAGGCGGCCATGCTGATTGTCGCGGTGGCTTCCCAGGCCTCGCCGACGGGTAAGGTCTCCGCGAAATCAAAGCGATCCCATACGTCAATCCGACGAGCGGTGGTACCCACAACACCCAATTCCCGTCGGATAGGAACCTCGACCCGTCCGAGTTCGATTTCCCCCGCCTCATTGGCCACCCAAACCGCTTCCACGGGACGAATATACCCCGCCCAGGCATCTTCCAACTGAACCTCTGCCGGAGCCACTGAAGGCACCCGCAGGTCAACAGCCATCAAATTACTTCGGCCCCGTAAAAAAAGAAGTCCGTTGGCGTAAGGGGTTTCGATGGTATATTCATAATCAATCAAAAACCGCATACCCAGTGACCGGTAATTGACCTCTCCCTTGTTTTCGACGCTTCCGTCTTCGTTTTTCTGATACACAAAAATCCCTGATTCCCCGGAATGGGCCGAGTCAACTTGCCAGTAAATCTTGTCTCCCTTGCTCACCGGCAGGCCAACATTATTGCTCACCCGGTAATCCCCCCTCCAGAGTTCCTCTCCGGTAGCCAAATCGAAGACCGCCATACGACGATCACGATGCGGCTGGCCAATCGCGATGTAAAGGCGTCCGTCATCGATAACTCCCTTCCGTTCGGCTCCCCGGTCAGGCCGGACCGGTACGCGGTTTTTATCGTCATCCTCAAAACGCCATTGTTTTTCGAGTCCGTCCAGAGTGATGCGATAGGCCGCCAGCAAGGCCGGGTTGCGACGATTACTGCTGGGATTAAGGAACACCATCCCCTCGCCGACAATCAAGTCGCCCGGGTTGTAACCAGTTTCCTCTTTCCAGCGAACCGTTCCTTCTCTCGGATCAATCAAATAGACCGCATTTTCTCCACGGTTTTGATGGGTCAATAGATAGGTTTTGTCACCCTGATCCCAAAGGCGGGGACTGCCCTGCCGGTTGCTCACCGGCTCCTCAATGCGCCAAAGCTCCTCTCCGGTAGCGATGTTCATTCCGATCAACCCTTCCCGAAGATCAGGGACGACCACGACTTGCTCGACCACCACCAGGCCGGGACGGATGTAGCCGAACATACCATCACTGACTCCGGGAATATTCCTTTCAGCCAAAGCTTCGGCTTTAAACGCTTCGGCCGCCTCATGCCATTCCCCGACATTGCTTTCCCACTGTTTCTCACCGGTTTGAATATCATAAGCAAAGATGCGCCCGGTCACTGTGGTGGTGACATACACCCCATTGCCCGCGGCGGGATCAATCCCGTTGTGACCACGTTTGCTGCTGACAAAATTCAAGGAAGCGGAGGGTTCGGAAACTTGCCAAAGTTTTTCCCCGGTGGCCGCGTCAAGTGCGATAGTGTTCCAATTGGCATCAATGCGGAAATAGGTGTCTTTGAGCACCTCGTAATTCTCCTCACCACGGTAATAGCGATCCGTGATGCTCTCCGGGCGGGCGATCACGTCTCCGGTCGCTTCCGACCAGGAAACCAGATAGACCCCATCGGCAACAATCGTCGATGCCGTATCGCCGAAAGTGGGCTCAAACCCTTCCTCTAAAATACCAATCGCGGTACCGGACCCACCTTTGCCAATACCCGTATGAATTTTGTATTCCCAGGCGGGCCGAACCAATTGGGTTTGATCCGTAAGCGTAACGCCATCATCGAGCGGGATGGCGAAGTTATGCGCGGTCCGGTGGGACCAATCGGCGGCACCGAGACTGAGCGCTGAGAAAATAGCGGCAAATCCGGCAAAAAAGCAACGGGTACCCGAACGGCCAAAGGTGGAATGAGATGGTTTCATAGAAAAATGCGTTGAAAGTTTTCATGGAACCGCCGATCCCCAAAGACCGGCGGTTCCGGGGATAATTTTACTTCAGCGGCGGGAAGGCAATCGCATCGTCACGGTCGGCAAAGCGGAGTTCCCCGTTTTCGAGAAGATACACGGCGTCACCGATTTTGATGTGCAAAGTATCACCGTTTCTTTCCGTTTCCATCTCGGGGGCCTCCCCCTCACCCAGGGTGATGACGGCTAGATAGGTGTCCGTTCCCTCCACCGTAATTAAATTACGGGTCCGCAACTGCGCTTGGGAATGTACAATATGGCGCAGGTTCTGAAGACCCACCAAGCCCACATCCAAATCGGTATCCGCGATGAAGCGGGTGGTCATTTGCTTGTCACCGTGCTGCAAGCGAAAGCCGTTTTCGAACAGATTCACATGGTCCGGTTTTTCGATCTCAACACGCTCAATGGGTGAGGTTCTTCCGGGAGAGTTTCCGCGTCTTTCGAGTTCAACGCTCAGCGGCCAACTCCAGAAATGATTTTCCACCCCCTCGAGTTGATCGAGCAGAATGACCACGGCGGGTACTCCGGCCGCACCCCGGTAATCGGTGAGAATCGTCCGGATGGCGGAAATTTGGTCACCGTCGTCCGCCAAGGCACTGGGATAGAGCAATCCCGTGTTGTCCCGGAGGTGCCGACGGGCTTGGTCCTCATCCGCCATACGTCGATACGACTTGGAGAGGTCCATGCGCACCACCCCCGAGCCATCGGCATAGGTTTGGGCATCGAGAACGAATCCCCGGCCCGCGCGGAATTGGTCGGGACTTTCCGTTTGCACCACCGGGTGCTCGATACGGGGGGCCATGCGCGTCATGCTAACCACTTGATCCGCAGTCCATCGGTGGCCCAATCCCCGTAGGGCGAAGGAACCGGAAGTCTCCGGACCGCCACGATTGTAGGTTTGCTGGGCGGTCATTTGCAAGACTACGTCCTGTTCGCTGGCGAAGCCGTTGCGAAAAATAAAGTCACCAGTTACGAGGTCTGCCCAACTGTTGGGCAAAACCTCAGAAGGGTGTTGCGGCTCCATCTCAAGAGGGGCGTGGAGAAAGGCATAAACCGGAATACTGTTGTAACTGGTTCCGGGATGTCCGGCATCGATCAGACGGTTGGCACGCGGCAAAGAGCGTGCCTCAAAGGGGTTGCCATTATCCTGCCAAAACCACCACGCCATGGGTTGGAATGCCGGGGCTACGGTGGGAAAATGCGCAGCGAGAATCAACCCGCGGTTGGGACGTTCGTCCTGAAACCCTTTCGTATGGAAATCAGCCTCCCCGAAAAAGTCTTGATGAAATTCCTCACCCTCTCCGGTCCAGGAAAAGGCCATCAGCTTGCGGGGCAGCCAGTAGGCGATACCGTTGCGATGACCGAGGGGTTGCCCGGTGACGTTCCGGTAAACAGTGGTCATCAGGCCCGCACCTTCCAAGGCCATGCTATTGGTGGAACCCACCTGGCTTCCAGCCGCGCCAAACTTCGTTTCCTCGAAACGGCGAAACCAGAACAGGGCGTCCCGTAGCAAAGAGGTGTAGGCCGGATTCACGCCCCCGAGTTTTTCCCAGTCGGCTTTGATTTGACGATATAGGATCATCGCCTGGGCATAACTTTCGTTTTTCTCGGCCTGCAATTGTTCGACTTCCTCATCGGTCACGGGTTGCAGGACAGGACGGACAAAAACGCCCGCCCAGGGGTTGGGACGGCCGAGGGGCGCAGCGAGAACCAATGTGTATTCCCCCTTCTCCAGATTCAAAAGCTCCGAATTGCGAACTCGTTGACCGTTTATATAAGGCACCACCCCGCCATGATGGCTGCGGAAATAATAATTCCCGGCTTCTTCTACCTGCCAGCGGGCCGCGAAAATGTTCCAACTATCAAAAGCGGTGTTCGAGGCTTGGTTCACACAGAGCGAATAATTTCCGCCGGTGTAACCGCTTTTGACAATTCCCCTCACTTCGGTGTCACGTTCAAGAATTCTCACTGCCTCTTGGTCGAGCTCCAGCGAAGCCAAATCCCCATTGGCCTCCCGAAACGCTTGAAATTGCTCTTGGCTCAAAGGTCCGGAATACCAAACTTTGGACGGGATAATGCCCGGCTCCAACTCCACCAGCGGCACTTCCAGGTCCATTGTCCATTCCTTGGGGGCGCGGGATTCGACCTCGGGGGCGGTGGGCGGATTGGGAGCACTTCCTTCGACATCGGCAATGGCGAGCATCCCAATTACCCCGGAATAAATCATCGAAGCATTGTAAGCGTTCTCCGGATGCCATTGCACATACTCCGTCCACGAACCCCTTTCGCGATGCATTCGGCGGGCCAGCGCTCTGATATAATCCTGCACCTCCGCCCGAAACTCCTCCGGCCAGGCGTGGTAGCATAAATCGTAGGTGATCGCGACCTGTTCCAAGCGATACCCCCAAAAGCGGTGACGAATCGATTTGTCCCCACTTTCCATATCGGCCATGTGCACTTTGACCGCTTCTTTAGCCCGCTCCGCATAGGCGGGATCCTCGCGTAAAAGATACAGCATTCCCAAGCCGATAGAAGAATTCTCAAAATGACTCAGGGCTTCCCGGCCAAAATCCGTCTCCGCTCTTTCGCGCAGCGCAGGCAAATCCTCTTCCGTCAAAAGCAAGCGGGGATGCTGACCCCGCTCCGCGGCCGCAAAGCCCGGCAAGGACTCCGCCCGGGAAAAATATTGGCCGGTGGCAACTCCGGAGACTTTCTGCCCGAGCGATTTCCCTTCATAGGTTCCCGTGAAATTTTCGCCATCCTCAGAGTCCCAGGTAATATCGATTTCGACAAATCCGCCGCTCACCCAGGCGTCTCCCTGCACTTCCACCTGCAGGCGGAATTTTTCCAAACGATCCTCTTCGGCGAAAGTTATCACCCCGCGGTGGGTACCGCGGTTGAAAGAAGGCGAATGCCCGCCCCCCATAAACCAATGACCGTCCAGACGGTTGAATTCCATCATCAAAGCCCGACCGGGCCTTTCAGGGTTTTGCGACAAAAGACCTTCCAAGGTAACCTGCAACGTATCCCCGGCTTGGGGAAGCGGTAATTTTTCCGCCTTGAGCGGGTAGGACAACAGAAGCAAACTGCAGAGGAGATAGTGGTGTAGTTTCATGGGAATGAATATTGAAAATTTAAACTAATGGTGGTGAAGCAGTGACAAAGACCCAAATACTGCAAAAAAAGTTGCCTTTTAATTTTTTACAAAAACAGCCAATATGACAAAATCGGCCGCACCTGAATAATTTGGCTCGGTGACCGAAGAAACACCTGCCCAAATACTTACAACGCCACCCTCTTGCGCCTGCACCAAACAAGCTGATCAGGCGTACGAAATATTCCGATTTCCGATTAGGACAAATGCCCTCCCGGTAGGACGGGTTTACCCCCCGACCGCGACGAATCCAGGAATCAACAATTACGTCAACCCACTCCAAACGACCAGTTCGGGACGTAAAGTCCCTCCGACAAACAGCCCAATCGGGATTCTAGGAAAGCATTAAGGGGCTCTTTCCTGAACCACGGTAAAGTGGCGTTGGTCCGATACTCCGGTTTCCTTGCCGTCGGCATCGACCAAAACTACGCGAAGTTGATGACCGCCGGAGGGGAGTCCGGTTAGGGGGATTGGCTTGGTTTTATGAAAAAGCCCTTGCTCCTGGTCATTCAGGTAGAGGCGGAACCTCACCCCATCGGATCGTAGGGAAACATGCCGGGTTTCCACGAGGACAGAGATGTCCTGGCCAAGGGTGTCATCGTCATCCGGATAGACCAAACGGATCTCCGGATTGGTTGCTGATTGAAAGATAACGCCAGCAGAAGACTCACTATGCGGGTCCAACACGGATACGATTTTTTCCGCTAGAGCCTGATAACCTTCTTGATGAAAGTGTACATTGCCATTCCGCATCCACTCATCCTGATGCGGGCGAACGAAGGTGTACAGGTCATTGATTTGAATCCCATTCTCCAACATCACCCTTTGGGCGGCCTCGTTGTATGCGAGGGCATCGTCGTTGGTACGATCTCTTGACCCTGGTGGAACAGGGGTCGTGGAGGCCCAGATAAGATGGGCCTGGGTTTCTTTCAGGCGTTCCACCAAGAGACGAAGATTTTTCTCATAATCCTCAATTGGGACCGCATACTCTCCGCCTCTTCGGCGCAGGTCATGTAGCCCCCAATTGAAATGAATAATATCCCAAGATTCGTTCCCCAGCCAGTTTTCGAGATTTCCCAGTCCATTCCGGGTATGTGCCCCATTGGTGCCGATATGGTGGACCTCTATTTGTGGAGAAACAAGGTCGCGTACCATAGGCGTGTAATTCATGCTGATCGAATCCCCGATGACCAACATTTGCAAAGGTCTTTCAGCTGATAACGACAGCGGCAAAGCGAAGCTTAGAGCAAAGAGGAATAACGAAAAAGGAAAAATCGGGATTTTCGAAGCTGGCCTTTCCGGAAAAGTTTTTGGTGAAAGTTTCATCGGGGGAACGGTTCAAGTCGTGGGAAAGAAGGAATTGTGAGTTTAGCAAAAATTTAAACTAGCAGAAACGAACCCACTTGGCTACCGTATAAGGTAAGCCAACCTTATGAAATCGGACAACCGTCAGGATTACCCCAAAGGGGATTACGCGCCCCATATTTTGTCTGGAGCCGGAGCCCGGCGACAGAGCGGCCGAAGGAGCCCTGGATTGAACAAGCCTTCCGGCTATTTCCCGTGGTACTCCACCTATGTAATTGATCAGGGGCCTTATACCCTTACGGACGCAGCGGGGGAAACCCGCACCGAGGACGGTCCGGCGGTGGTTTGTCTACCGCCTCACCCACAAAGCAAAATCCAGATCCCTTCGAGTACCCTTTACAGTTGGTTGGAATGGGGGGCAGTACGTTTACCGCTTTGCCCCCGGGATCATCTCAATGCCTCCCGAAAATATCCCGAAGGCTTTGTCCAACCGCCCCCGGAAGAAATCTGGGGACGCCCCCTGCCCCTGCTATTGCCGGAGCGCACGATTCATCCCACGGCCGGCATGATGGTTCGGGTCAACGCCGCTTGGTGGAAGGGCGGGGCAGACCGCATGTTGGCAAATGCCGAGTTGGCTCTTTGGATCGCGCGTTATTTGTTTCCGCCACCGAAACAAGAAGACCAGAATACGATAAAATCTCTCTTTCCATCGGCGGAGGATGCATTTGTGCAGGCCGTTCAACTTTTATCGGAGAGCCTGGCCATGGGCTTGGACGTCCGGGACTGGGCCTTGGCCCTGGACTTGAGTGCCCGCAGCCTGCAAAGATGGTGCCGGCAACAATGCGGCTTGAGCCCTCATGGAGTTTTGGACGTTCTCCGGCTCCAAAGGGCCGAAGAACTCCTTGAGCAGCAAAAAGAATCTCTGCCGACCATCAGCAAAAAATGCGGTTTTGCCAGTGCCTCGGCTTTCAGCACATGGTTTTCGCGCCAAAAAGGGCTTTCTCCAGCCCGTTGGCAGGCCGGTTTCCGGGAAAAAGCGCGGAGATGAAGAGAAGTTGCCAAAACTCTACCGTCACCGCTTGCGCCGCGAGACGGTTTGGCAAATCTCACACCGGGTGCCATCGCAACCACGGGCGGTACAGTGTTCCCGACCATAAAAGATAATCCGCAGGTGAAGTTGATTCCAGGAACTGCGGGGAAAGATTTTTTTCAAGTCGGCCTCCGTTTGACGGACATTCCGCCCCTTGGTCAACCGCCAACGCTGGGCTAAGCGGTGGATGTGGGTATCGACGGGAAAGGTAGGAATGCCAAACGCCTGGGCCCGCACCACGGAGGCTGTTTTGTGCCCGACTGCGGGAAGAGCCTCCAATTCTTTTTCGCCGGAGGGCACCTCCCCCCCATGCTCCTCCAATAAAATCCGGGAGAGTCCGGCAATCCCTTTTGCTTTAGCCGGAGCCAAGCCACAGGGGCGGATGATTTGTTGAATTTCCTCCACCGGGATTTTCACCATTTCCTCCGGGGTGCGGGCCCGGGCAAAAAGGGCGGGGGTGGTCAAATTAACCCGCTTGTCGGTGCATTGGGCCGAGAGCAAAACGGCGATAAGCAAAGTGTACGGGCTATCGTGGTCGAGCGGGATGGGAGTTTCCGGATACAGCTCGGCCAGTCGGCGCTCAATATAAACGGCCTTTTCTTTCCGCGTCATGAAAATTCGCAGAGATTAGTTGGTTTTCAACACCTTGATGAAAGCCTCCTGAGGAATGGACACATTCCCCACCTGCTTCATGCGCTTTTTCCCTTCTTTTTGCTTCTCCAAAAGCTTTCGTTTCCGGGTAATGTCTCCGCCGTAGCATTTTGCGGTCACATCCTTGCGCAAGGCCCGTACGGTTTCGCGGGCAATAATTTTCCCGCCAATGGCCGCCTGGATCGGAATTTTGAACATTTGGGGAGGAATAATTTCGGCCAGACGCTCGCAAAGTTGGCGACCTTTATTCTCGGCTTTTTGCCGATGCACAATGGAGGCAAAGGCATCCACCGGGTCGGCGTTGACGAGGATATCCATCTTCACCAAATCTGCCGATTGGTATTCACCCACCTCATAATCCATGGAACCGTATCCGTGAGTAATGCTCTTCAAACGGTCAAAGAAATCGACCAGGATCTCATTAAGAGGCAACCGGCAGGTCAGCATCAAGCGGCTGTCATCAAGGGTTTCGGTATGCTCGCAAATCCCCCGCTTCTCCATGACCAGGGCCAAAACATCCCCCACCGCATCAGTGGGAATGTGAATCGCGGCCACAATGGTTGGTTCCAGAATGTCCTCAATATCGTTGGGCGCAGGCATGTTCACCGGGTTGTCGACCATAAGAGTTTCACCCTTGGTGGTCTCTACCCGATAGATCACACTGGGGTAGGTAAGAATGATATCCACCCCGTGTTCGCGGCGAATACGCTCCTGGATCACCTCCATGTGGAGCAAACCCAAAAACCCGCAGCGGAAGCCGAACCCCAGAGCCATGGAGCTTTCCTGCTGGTAGATGAGAGCGGCATCATTCAGGCGCAAGCGCCCCAGCGCGGCCTTCAATTTTTCGTAGTCACCGGTATCCAATGGATACATACCACTGAAAACCATGGGGCGAACTTCTTTATACCCGGGAAGCATCTCCTTGGCCGGAGACTGCATATGAGTCAGCGTATCCCCCAATTTAATATCGGCGACGCTCTTGATGTTGGTCACGATGTATCCGACATTGCCCGCGGTCAGCTCTTTGGTTTTCAAGCGCGCCGGAGTGAAAACGCCGACTTCTTTAATCTCCACTTTCAGCCCATCGCTCATGAGCATGGCCGTGTCGCCGGGTTTGATCGTTCCGGAAAACACCCGAACATAGCAAATCACGCCCTGATATGAATCGTAGATGCTGTCAAAGATGAGGCAGCGGGTGCCGTCGTAGTCAGCCCATCGGGGCGGGGGAATCCTTGCCGATACCGCTTCCAGAATCTCCGTAATGCCAATGCCGTTTTTGGCGCTCGCTAAGATCGCATCCTCCCCGGGAATGGCCAGGATATCCTCCAACTGGCGCAAGCATTTATCAAGATCGGCACTGGGCAGGTCGATCTTGTTGATCACCGGGATGATGGTTAAATTCTGGCTGGTGGCCAAATGCGCATTGGCTACCGTTTGCGCCTCTACCCCCTGGGCGGCATCGATCAACAAAAGTGCCCCTTCACAGGCCGCGAGACTACGGGAGACTTCATAAGAGAAATCCACGTGCCCCGGGGTGTCGATCAGATTCAATTTGTACATCGGCCCCGCTTCGGATTGGTAGGCCATGGAAACCGGATGGCTTTTAATGGTGATCCCCCGCTCCCGCTCCAAGTCCATCGAATCAAGCAACTGCTCCTTCATTTCCCGGTTGGCCACCGTTTGCGTGCTTTCCAGAAGCCGGTCCGAAAGAGTGGTTTTTCCATGGTCGACATGGGCTATGATGCTAAAATTACGAGTGTGTTGAAGATCCATTAGAAGACGATAGTCGTGACGGACCGCCGAAGCGGTCCGGAAAAAAAGTGAAGAGAGGTAAAATCATCCAGAGAGAGCCGGGAGGTCCGATGCTTCGTTGACGGGCAGGACTTTCCAGGACCGGTCGGTTCTTTTGGCCAGTCCCGCGAGTACCCCGCCAGGGCCAAATTCGAGAAAACGTTCGACTCCGAGAGCGGCCGCATTACGCATACAATCCTCCCAACGGACCGGAGACACCACTTGTTTCTCCAGGGCTTCGAGAATCGCCGCCCGACCCACCACCGCTTGACCGGTAGTATTGGTAAAGACGGTTGTTTTGACATCCTGAGTCGGAATTTCCTGCAAAAATTCTCCAAAAGCGCGGCGGGCGGATTCCATGAGGCGACTGTGGTAGGCTCCGGCGACTTTCAGCGGAATCACATGTTTGAAACCCTTCGCCTTCCCTTCAGCCAAAGCCTTGTCGATGCCCTCCCGGTGCCCGGAAATAACAATTTGCCCGGGACAATTCAAATTGGCCATATCCACATCGCATTCCTCACACAGTTCCTGCGCCTTGGCGAGGTCTCCGCCAATCAGGCAGGCCATCGCCCCAGGGGTTTCCTCGCAGGCTTTCTGCATCAACTCTCCCCGTCGGGCGACCACGCGCAGGCCATTTGCAAAGGTAAAAACTCCCGCCGCGGTAAGCGCGGTCACTTCGCCCAAACTCAGGCCCAAGGTGGCCACGGGATTTTCGTTGGAACCACTTTCCCGCAAGGTCGCCAGGGCCGCCATGCCGTGACAAAAAAGAGCGGGTTGGCAGACCTTGGTCTCGGTTAGTGTTTCCTCGGGACCGCCAAAGGAAATTTCACTTAAAGACCAACCAAGAACTTTATCTGCCTCCTCATAAAGGGCTTTGGCGGCCGAAGAATATTCGTAAAGGGACTTACCCATTCCTACGGTTTGAGCGCCCTGTCCGGCAAATAAAAAGGCTGTTTTCATAGAAGACATCTGATCCATTGATTTTTTTGTTTCGCCAAGGGTTTATCCCAAAATACGTCCGCCACTGAGCTTGATCCCCTTCAGATTCATTTCCAGGGCCTTCGGGTTCGGGGAATTTTTCAGGCCGTCGGCCTTGCTGATGAGTCCTTCCTGAATAAGCCTTTGCAAATCCTTGTTGAAGGATTGCGAGCCATTTTCCTCGTTGTCCAGCAATCCCGTGATCTTTTCAAAGGCCCCTTCCGCGATAACCGAACGCGACAGGGAATCGCACATCAGAATTTCCAGAGCAGGCAAGCGCCCTCCTCCTTCCAAAGCCGGAATCAGGCGTTGACAAATGATCGCTCGCAACGATTGGGCAATCTGACGGCGCATCCGGTCTTGCTCGTCCACGGGAAAAAACTCAAACAAGCGCATGATGGCCTGCCGGACATCCAGGGAATGTAAGGTGGAGAGCACAAAGTGCCCCGTCTCCGCCGCCGAAAGAGCGGTTTCAAAGGTGTTGCGATCCCGCATTTCCCCGATGAGAATAACATCCGGATCCTGCCGCAAAGCGGCCCTCAGCCCTTCGGCAAAACTGGGCGTATCAATGCCCACCTCACGCTGATTGAAATACGATTTTTTGTCTTCAAAGTTGTATTCGATCGGGTCCTCAAGAGTGACCACGTGTTTGCCACTGGTAGTATTCACCTCATTAAGAATAGCCGCCAAGGTTGAGCTCTTCCCCGAACCAGTTGCTCCACAGACCAGGGCAATCCCGTCCTTGGCCTGGGGAATACGTTTCAACGTCGGACTGACCAGATTGAGCGCGGAAAAGGAAGGGATTTCCGAGCTGACCAAACGGAACACCACCGAATAGGTGCCTCTTTGACGGAAGGCGTTAACGCGGAAACGGCCAACCCCGGAAACCGCATGGGAAAAGTCGATCTGTCCGTCCTCGTGCCAGCGATCCAGAAAGCCGGGAGGCAGGGATTTCTCGACAAATGAACCGATCTCCTCGGAGGTGATGGCGTCCATTTCAACCTCCCGCAGTTCTCCATCAATCCGCATTACGGCCATTTTGCGGGACTTGATGTGGATATCACTGGCCCCGCTTTCGGCGGCTAATTGTAGAAGTTCGTTAAAAATATTCTCGCTCATATAACGTATGCACTAGATTCTTGCTATTTATGATTTCGGGTTAGAAAGTAACATTTTTGCTGACAAACCCTTTATCCGAAAAAAGAGTGAATCTTAGACTCTGTTTCTCATGACGACAACTAAATTTACCGGAACCCTCACTGCAATGGTGACCCCCATGGCGAATGGAAAGGTCGCCTGGGACGATCTCGAACGCCTTACCGAGCACCAGATCAAGCAAGGAATCAATGGCTTGGTCGCCGTCGGCACCACTGGCGAAAGCCCCACCCTCCGTACTTCCGAGCACTTGGATGTGATTCGCTTCATGGTCGAAAAGAGTGCCGGACGGGTTCCCGTTTTGGCGGGCACCGGTTCCAACTCAACCGACGAAGCGATTTCCCTCACCAAAGCGGCCGACCAGGCGGGCGCGGATGGTTTTCTGGTGGTCGGCCCCTACTACAACAAGCCTTCCCCGGCGGGTATGCTGGCGCACTTCTCGGCCCTCGCCGAAGTCAGCAAAAAACCGTTTGTCCTTTACTCCATCCCCTCCCGCTGCGGTGTCGCGATCGAAGTCGAAACGGTAAGCCGCCTCCGCGAAAAATACCCCCAAGTCAACCACATCAAAGAGGCGGGGGGCACCTGCGCGCGAGTCGATGAACTGCGACAAAACCTGGGGGACGATATGGTTATTCTGAGCGGCGATGACGCCCTGACCCTCCCCTTCCTCTCACTCGGCGCGGAAGGGGTTATCAGCGTAGCCTCCAATATTTTGGTCAAACCCCTGGTCGAAATGGTCGAACTCGCCCGCCAAAACGACTTCCATGCGGCGCGGAAAATCCATGAGTCCTACCTTCCCCTTTTCCAGGCTCTTTTCATGGAGAGCAATCCCGGACCGGTCAAAGCCGCCGCCCGCATGCTGGGCCTGATCTCCTCCTCCGATCTCCGTCTTCCGCTGGCTCCGGTCAGCAAGGAAACGGAAGGCTACCTGGAAAACCTTCTCCGCGAATTGAATCTTCTCACCTAGTCGCTATGTCCACGCAACGAATCCTTCTTAACGGAGCCAAAGGCCGTATGGGCCAGGCTATCATCGAATCCGCGCAGCGATCCGGACATACCATATACGCCACCATCGACCTTGGCGACGATCCCTCCCCCTACCTGGAGGGTTGTGATGCCATCGTCGACTTCAGTTTCCATGAGGCCACCCTGCCCCTCATGCAAAAAGCCGTCGAATACCAAAAACCGATGGTTATAGGGACCACCGGTCATGCGGAAGCTGATCGCGCGGAAATCCGATCTTTGGCCTCCCAAATCCCCACCGTCTGGGCAGGAAACTACAGCGTTGGCGTGAACCTTTTACTTTATTTGACCCGTAAAGCAGCGGCCATTCTGGGAGAGGAATACCATCCGGAAATTACCGAGATGCACCATTCCCACAAAAAGGATGCCCCCAGCGGAACCGCCGAAAACCTGGTGGAAGCCGTCCTTGCGGGTCGTCAATGGGACCCGGAAACGGTTTGCCATGGTCGCTCGGGCATTACCGGAGAACGTCCGGACCAACAAATTGGCGTCCATGCCCTGCGGGGCGGGGAGGTGGTCGGTGAACATACCGTCCTTTTCGCCGGCCCGGCGGAACGCGTGGAACTCACCCACAAGGCCGCCGACCGCAGCATTTTTGCCGATGGCGCCCTCCGGGCCGCCAATTGGGCCACCCGCCAGAAACCCGGCCTCTACAACATGCTTGATGTACTGGGCCTTAAAGATTGATTCGACACCATGATTGCCACCATTCGCGGAACCCTTACCCAGGCCACCCCGGTCCAGGCCATTATTGAATGCGGGGGATTGGGCTACGAAGTCTTTATCCCTATCACCACCGCCGAGAAGCTGCCCTCCCCGGGGAAAGAGGCGATGCTTCATACCGTCGCCGTTTACCGTGAGGATAATCAAAGCTTGTATGGCTTCAGCACCCGGGACGAAAAAGACTTCTTTCGCCTTTTGGTGGAAAAAGTCTCCGGGGTCGGCCCAAAGGTCGCACTGTCGATCATGAGCAAACTTTCCCTTCCAGTCCTCCGCAGTGCGATCGGAAGTGGCGATGCGGCCCTTCTGGCCAAATGCCCGGGCATCGGCAAAAAGACCGCCGAGCGCCTCATTGTCGAGCTTCGCGACAAAGTCGGCATGGATTTTCTTCCCTCCGGAGAGAGCCCTACCGGCGGCAGCGGAGGCACCGCCCCGGAGTCGGCGGGAGAAGGTGGCGTTTCGCCCTTCCAGGATGCCGTCATGGCGCTCATTTCCCTAGGCTATAAGGCTCCGGATGCCGATAAAGCCATCCGCAAGGCGCAATCCGCGCTGGGTCAGGAGGCCACGGTGGAAACCTTGATCAAAAAAGCCCTCGGCTGATCGCAAAGTCTTTTTATGAAATCGAAACTGACCGGAATCCTTCTCCTGTTCGGTCTCCTCTTGGGGGCCGGCTGCGGCAATGCCGCCGCGCCGGAACAGGACCTTGCGACGGTCGAGGATTGGCTCCCCCTGCGAATCGGCGAGGCCACCCTGGAAGTTCAATTGGCGGTAACTCCGGCAGAACGGCAAAAAGGCCTGATGTTTCGCGAGGAACTGGGCGAAAACCGGGGCATGCTCTTTGTGTTTGAAACCGGCGAACCCCGGGGCTTTTACATGAAAAATACGCCAATCCCTCTCCGCATTGGTTTTTTTCGCCCCGACGGAGAACTTCGGGAAATTCGCCGACTTTTCCCCCACGACCTGAACACCGTTCGGTCCCGCGATCAGGATATTCAATTCGCTCTTGAAGTGAATCCGGAGTGGTTCCGCGAGAATGAAATTCGTCCCGGAGCTTATCTGAATCTTGAGGATGTCCGGACGGGATTAGAACAGCGCGGCTTTGCACCGGCCGATTTTGGATTGTAGGGATTTTTCGAATCCACGGGAAAGGCCCTTTCCGCACTTCGCGGTTTACGTTGCCAAAAGGCCTTTTTTTTGATTTGGTAGTCTTCTATGAGACGCGCCAACATCTACCCCTTTGCTTTGGCCTTGGTTTTGGTTCTGGGCGTGGCCCTGTGGCTGACCCGGCAGGATGACTCGCCGTCCGACTCCGCAGAGGCACAAACCACGCCGGCACCGACGGCCGAGTCGGCCGAGTCGACCGAAGACCTCTCATCCACCTCCATTGCCGTTGAAGAACCAGCGGTAGTCAGCAATGGCGAAATCCCTGCACAACCTTCCCCACCAACAACCGCCATGAACAGCTTCGATGAATGGGCCGAGACCTCCCGTCCCAAAGATTCCGAAGCCGAAGCGGAATGGTTGGCCCAAGGTATCGCCCTGGCCCGGGAACGAAGGGAGGTTATGGCCCTCCTGATTTCAGAAGATCCGGAACAGGCCATCTTAGCAGCCATTTCTCCCCGACGCCGTGCCCAATTGCCCGCAGAGGTACGATCCAATCTCGAAGAACTGATTACCGACGAAGGTTTTTATGGGGTTCTCGCCTCCTGTAACCACGCTCCCGGCGAGGAACATCTTTCCGCCTGCGAAATTTCCCATGAAGTGGTTCTCGATTTCGGAACTTTTGATGCCCGCTTCTTCAACGCCCATATTTACGGCCAACGGGAACGCCGTTTGACCGAAGAAAATACGTCCTTAAACGGCGTGGCGGTCGAGCAAGATATCGCCCTTTACGAATACGATGCCCTGATTTTTGACGATGGGGAGGAATTTGCCCCCAAACGCTTTGCCGTCTATTATCGCGGACAAGAGCATTTGGTCGATACCCTGGAAGAAGCGGAAGCCCTCCAGGCCCGGTTTCAAAAATCCCCCGACGGACTCTTCTAAGATTTCCGGTAAAGCCGCACTCTCACCAATCAGCCGCCATGCAATTTCGCTGGAGTCCCGCTCTTTAGGCAATAAGGCCAATCGGCCACCAGCGCGATCCACTGGTCCATGGGAACCGATTGGCTCTGACGATTTTCAAAGACCGGCAATTCCTTGAACCCGGCTTCCGCCAAAGCCTCAATTCCCTCGCGAAACCCATCGCCAACCCGCTCCGGACGATGGGCATCGGAACCGATGACCATTGGAATTCCCCGCTCTGCAATCATTGGCAACAGGTCCGGGGCCGGATGAATTTCCTGCACCTTGCGGATGAGTCCCGAGGTGTTGCACTCCAGGCAAACCCCGGTTTCCGCCAACCGGTCCAGAAACCGGGCAAATTCTTCCTTCATCAGAACCTTGTCGTAACCTGCCCAGCGGACAATTTTAATCACATCCGGATGGGCAATAGTGTCAAACAACCCCGTCTCTGCGGCTTGCGCCTGCAAAGCAAAATAGGTTTTGCCGAAAGCTATGGGATCCTCCTGCCAAAAAGCATCGCGAATCTCCGGTAAATGCGGATGCACCGAGCCGATAACGTAATCAAAAGGCTGACTTTTGATGATCTCCTCAAGGGCCCTTTCGTAGCCCGGAACAAAATCCACTTCAAGCCCCAGACGCACTGCACAACGCCCTTCGAAGGCAGCACGGCATTGCGCCACCAGATCCACGTATTCAGGCAATTGCTCCGCCTTCATACGCACCTCGGCGGACATTCCGTCGGGGAGAGGCGTATGGCAAGTGAAAATAATCCCCTCCAAACCCTTCCGACAGGCTTCGGTTGCATAATCTGAGGGTTCACCTTGGGCATGCCCACACAAAGGCGTGTGCATATGGGAATCAAAAAGAAGTGGTTTCATGAGAAGTTAAACAGAAAATTCCGGAAACCCGAAAGAGTTTCCGCTATAGGGTAAGGGCTTGAAAAAGAAAGAAATTTCCAGCCTATAGTATCCCCCTAAAGTGACAAGCTCTTTAGGGAAAAATCCCCGGCATTATTACCGAAACGACCCGCGGCGAAATAGCGCCTCCCCCGGCCACCGCCCTATTGTTGGGACTCCCGGCCGAGAGAATCCCAAGGCACCAGTCGAAGCAAGGTTTCCCGGCGGGTCTCCCCCTTCTGCGGTTGCCAGTTTATCTCCAGAAACCCTTCCGCTTCGCGGTAGAGGTATAAACGATTGTCCGATGACAAATGAGCGGCGATGGCGGAATGGCAGCCGCCACCGAGGAGATCCAGAAAAGCCCGCTCTACCGAGACCGCCCGGGCGGTCTCGGCATGAAAATAAGGTGCCCATTTCTCCCGATCCTCCTTCCGGCACTGAATGGCCACCGCCCCCTGACCCGGTGCCGGGACCATCTCCCGCAAGCGGAGAGGCGTGAAGGTCAAGCCCTCCCAAGCCTCGATCCCCAAGCGGCGCAAGCCCGCCGCGGCCATCACCGTCGCCTCGGCCTCCCCGCTGGCGATTTTACGTAAACGAGTCTCCACATTGCCCCGGAATTCCTGAAATTTGGCCTGGGGAAATTTTTTCTGCAACTGGGCTTGGCGGCGGGGACTTCCGGTCGCTACGGTGGCAGGAACGCTGAGGCCTTCGCGGACAATCAAAACATCATGGGCCTGCTCGCGGGGCAAAAACCCCGCCAGGACCAACCCCGCCGGCATCTCGGTGGGCAAATCCTTGGCACTGTGCACCGCCAAATCCGCTTTTCTTTCCAACAGAGCCTTCTCGAGTTCACTGGTAAACAAACCCTTACCGCCTTCCTTAGAGAGGGACCAGGAAAGCTGTTGGTCACCTTGGGTGGTCATCGGCAAAAGTTCGAAAACCGTCGGTTCAGCAACCACCTGTTGCAGGTGTGCTTGTACCAACTCGGTCTGCCGAAGCGCCAAGGCACTGCGACGGGTCGCCAAACGAACCGGAGGAAAAGAAGAATCGGACATGGGTTTACGATAGACCTTGGGTTCCCTCGCTGCCAATGCAAATTTCGAAAACACCCCAAACCGGAATCCACTTTACCTTATGGTCTTTTTCCTTAGGGTGATACGCATGGCTAAGAAAAATATTCTCATTACCGGCGTTAGTTCCGGGCTCGGCTATGCCTTGGCCGAAAATTACCTCCGCCAAGGCGACGAAGTTTATGGAATCAGCCGTCGTATCCCCGAGGATCTGGTCGCCTCGGGGCTCAAGCACCTCGCTCTCGACCTTTCCGCAGGAGAGACAATCTCCCACCAGTTCAAAGATTTCATCCCCTTCAATGAGGATTGGGACGTGGTCTATCTCAACGCTGGAAAACTAGGCGAGATCCGCGATTTGGTTGACACCCCGTTGAAGGATTTACGGGAAACCATGGAAATCAATGTCTGGGCCAACAAATGGCTCCTCGACGGACTTTTCGAGATCTCCGGGAAAGTCCATCAGATCGTGGCCATTTCCTCCGGGGCCAGTCGCTCCGGAGCCCGGGGCTGGAATGGGTATGGGGTTTCCAAGGCGGCACTGAATATGTTGATCAAACTTTATGCCGCCGAAAAAGAGGATACCCATTTCTGTGCCTTTGCTCCCGGATTGGTGGACACCGCCATGCAAGACTACCTGACAGGGGATTTGGATGCCGGAAAATTTCCCATTGTCGAGCGTTTGCGGGAGGCCCGGGGAACCGAGCATATGCCCACCGCCGAGATTTGTGCGGACAAAATCATTGCCCTCCTTCCCGCTCTTCTGAAAACCGAAAGCGGCTCCTTCCAGGATATCCGGAAGATATAAAGCCCTCCCGGCAAGGGATTCTCTGCGGCCATCGAGGCATCCCGATTTTAGTAAGGAGACTGACGCATTTCAGCTACGTTTTCCGGAATATTTCCGGTAAAATGAAACATTCCCCTAAAATACCTATCTGTGAACCTCACCATGAACAAAACCTTACCCCTTTGCTCCCTGATCGCTCTTTTCCTGGGCGTAACCCTTCTTGACCTTTCGGCCAACCGGTTCCGCGAATACACGGATCGTTATGAATATCCAAACCGGCCAGCCACGCCCCTAACCGCAAGTTACCTGGGCGGGGAAGGCGATAATTACTTAATTGCCGGAGATTTCCTGCCCGACGGCACTCTTTTCCTGGCGGGCAATGCCTTCGGTCCGTCTTTTTCCCTCCGCGGAACGTCGTTGACCGTATTGGGAGAGGATACTCCGGCTCCGGATTATACTTTACCTACCAGAGATGGCCGACCCAGGGCCCCGGAGGCTTGGAAACACCGGGATGGTGCGGCCTTTATCACCCGTCTTGGCCCGGATTATCAAGAAATCACCAAAGCTATTCGCTTTCCCTGGGGGGCCGGGGTGATTACCGATTTGGTTACCGATCCCCAGGGCAACCTTTATGTGACCGGAACGGTCGGTGCCAATTTTGCTTCCCTGGGCAGCTTTCGGGAAACCGGAGCTGATGGGTTGAAAGATGATGGGAAAATTTTCTTCGGCAAACTCAAAACCGATTTGAGCGGCTTCGACTGGCTCCTGCAACTACCGGACGCCACCGACAACACTCCGCAGTTGCGCTACATCGGCGATGGCACGGTCAGCCTGGTCGGCGAAAACGGCTTCCATTTCAACGAAAACGGAGAATTGCTCAAGGCCATCAATCTGGGTCTCACCAATGCCTGGACCCGGGCTATCTGTTTCAACACCTTTGCCCGCATGTCGGGCCACTTTCACCGGAGCAATACCGGCTGGGAGCCCTGGCACCGGCCTTTGACGGTTATCGCGGATCCCGACGGAGAGCGTAGGTTTTTGTTTTACCAATGGGATGCCCGTACCGTCGGCACCAATTGGTCCCGCCTGGTTTCCGATTCGCGCATGGAAGTTGGCCTCTTTGACTTGGATGGACAACCCATTATCGGCGGCTGGTCCGATGGCGGAAACTCGGTCTGGACCAGAGTTCCCTACGACATTACCCGCAACGCCAGAAGCGCCGCAAAGGAGAATGCCGGACGCGACACCGGCCTGCCCTTCAGCACCTGGGGCGCGAATATAGGCTCCTTCCTGCATCTGAACCGGCTGGACTTTGAAACCGGAAACCCGCTTTCCTACACCCTTTTCATCGCCTACCTCAGCTCGAGAAATGCCCCTAGTTCGGTGTCTCTCAGAAATTTGGATATAACGGTGGACAACGAGTTGTTTTTATCGGGTGCCAGCGCCTATGGACTGATTCAAACCCGCAGTCTGGTCTTGAACACCCTGGATTACGAAGAGGACTACATCGGTCGTGATTTCTTTGCGATTCTGGATGAAGACTGGAGCGATATCCGTTTCTCCTCGGCCGTTCCGGGTTCCCGCCAAGTCGCGCTGGAACGCCATTCCAATGAAAGAGAAGGCTCTTTCCGTTTTGGCTCCGCCCATGTTGATGGAAAAACCATGGCCGTCGCGGTAACGGGCGCCCGGCAGCATGATCAATTCAAGCCAGTGAACCCTATCGCGGAGTTCGGCGATGGTCTTTTGGACGGGATGTTTGTCGTTCTGGAAATGGAACGCTCCGAGCGCCTCCCGGAACCGACGTTTCAATACCCGACCTCGTCTTCCCAAAGTGTTCAAGATCCCCGTAACGATGAAGACTTAACCGGGATGTACATGGTCAACAAAAGTGGCATGCGCAACAGCGACAGCATGTTGGTCATGAAGGACACCAGTGGTAAGAAATGGCCGAAACTCTATCGCGGCAATCCGGTAGGGGAAAATTTGGTCAACGCCACCGGACGTGGCAGCTTTACTCTTCGCGGGGAGCACGACCGGGTCCAACTGAGAGGACAAGGGGATCACATCCATTCCATGCGATTAGGAGGTCACAACGTTGCCGAAACCGACGAATACCCAACGCTGGAGCTGGAGATTACCTTTCACTCCCAAACCGAAGCGCAAGGAGTCATTCGCTACCAGGGGAATGAAATCAGCGTTCAAGGCCCCTCTGGTTTCCGTGAATCCAGTCCCGTTGGCCGGGGCATTCAGATGTCCGGACACTTTCGCACCACTAAAGGCGATTTAGGTCTGGCTGAGGATCCCTCGGAAAATGAAGAGGAAATTATTATTCAATGGTGGGCTCCGGGACGACCCGCGCCGGACGATGTTCAGGAAGGTGCCCAAGCCCCCTCCCGCGATGACTCCTCCCCCGCCAACGACGATACGGAAGATACTGAGCAAGCCCGCACCACCACCACTTCTTCCGCCCTGGCCAGCGCCCGGACGTGGACCAACCAGGAGGGGCAGGAGGTGCGCGCTACCTTTACGGGAATCGAAAACTCCTCCGTGGTCTTGGTTATGGAGAATAACCGTGAGGCCCGGGTCCCTCTGTCCAACCTCTCCGAAGAAGATCGTAATTTAATCCTCAAAGAAAAAAATCTTCGCGTTTGGACCAGCCGGGACGGACGGGAAATGATCGCCCGAAAAGTTCGAGCGGATGAAGACAAGGTGGTCATCGAAACTCCCGCCGGGCAGGTTTTTGAAGTCGCCTTGGCCAATTTATCCGAGGCGGACCAAAGGTTTGTCAAAGAATAACCAGCCAACACACCCCATCAACTGACGCTCCTTTACAACCGTGAAACCTCCTTCCCTTAGTCGTTTTTTTCTCATTATTGGAGGCTGTTTATTGATCAGTTCCCCTCTTTTCGGGAGCGATTATATTCTGGCCGAAATTACCTACGAAACCCGCGATCAGGAGCAGATCCAACTCTTCGGAGAACTGCATTTTGAAACTTGGCCCATCACGCTCCGGGACGGAGAAGAAGAAAGGCTTACCCCCAGGAACCTGCGGGCCAACGAGGAAGGGCAAATCAGCTTTCACCGCGAAAACGCTGAGGCCGATCTTCCCACCTTTACCATTACCCACCGTCGCGGCGAAATCTCCGGATCTTTTTCTTTTCAACGCATTCCGGTTCTTCAATCGGACACCGCGACCGCCGAACGTGCCATGGACCGCGGCTTGGATGAAGACGTTGACGATTTTTTGGATATTCGGCTAGAGGAAGAACCCGAAGGCGGGGAACAAGGGTTTCCGGTCAGCTTGGAACTCAACCATACCCCGCAAAGGGAATTTTTGGAAGTCAACCGCATCGTCTCCATTCAGATTCTGGTTCGCCCGGATGACGAACCTTCCCCGCCCACCGGCCGATTTGTGCAATACAACCGGGCGGCCGAAGGATCCGACCGGGTTGAACTGCAAGCGGCCACGTTTTTCGGAGGTTCGGGTGAAGAACGTTTTCTGGGGGCCGTCTTCTCCCCCGGCGAAGATGCCATTTGGGCCGCGATTAACCTTCAGGACGCGGCCTTTGTCAGCGATATTCCCCAGCGCCTGCCCGGAGGAGAGGCTTTATCCGATCCCACCTACCGTGAAACCACCGGGGCGCTGGTCCAGTATTCCCCGGATTTAAGGGAGTTGCGCCAGATCCTTCGTTTTCCGGAAAACAGTGCCCGCATCGAACAAATTCGCAGCTCCCGCACCGGAGATGCCGTCTATGTTTCCGGGCGCACTCTGCCGAACTTCGGGGAATTGGTGGAGTTGGCAGGAAAGGTTGCAGGGGGCCGCGAGACTTCTGATGACCCTTTGGCCGGCTTTGGAGGGGGCCGGTCGGACGATCAATATGCGGAGCCGGGAACCTTTATCGCCCGCATTTCCGATGATGGAGCCGACCTTCTATGGCTGGCTTGGTTGCCAACGGTCACGGGAGTAAGTTTTGATTTTGGTCCGGAAGAGACTCTCCTACTCGAATCCCGCCGCCGCTTTTGGCAACTGACCCCGGACGGTGAATTATCCGAGGCCCCCTCCCTGGAGACCGGCTTTCGGGCCCGTGTGGTGACTCCTATCGCGGTCAGCCCGGTTGATGGCAGCTTTTACCTCGGTGGCGAATATCACAGCGCCACCGGCCTGGAACCTTGGCGAAACCCTTTCCTGCACCGTTTCAAGGCCTCTGGCGAACCAAAATGGACGGCCTGGAACTGGACCGGCCCCCTGGTCGGGGTCCAATGGTCGCGACAAGTCTCTGACTCCGCCGTCCGGCAGGTTTTGGTTGAAGATGACGGCCAACTTCTCCTTCGGGGTTGGTCCGACGGAGGCAATAGCGTTTTCACCAACCTCCCCTACGATTTTCGCAAATCGCATGGGAAAGGAGGATTCGCCGGGTCAATTTGGGGGGCCAATGTTCTCTCCGTGAGTTACCTCATGCGCATGGATCCGGAAAGCATGGAAATTACCGCCTTCAACCGCTGGCTCTCCTACATGCCTTCCAGTGGAACCCCGAATGCCGCCAATATTACCGACTTCGCCCAGACGGAGAATCGTGAAGTCGCATTCACCGGTTCCACCGCCGCCTCGCTCATTGAAACCCACAATGCCTTCGTGGAGCCGTGGTATCTACAGCATCAACGTGATCCGTCCAACGCCCGCCCCAAAGGCGGACCCTATGTCGCCATTTTCGATCACGATTTCAAAAACCTTCTTCTTTCCACCTCCGTCCCGGGTCTGCGTCGGGGTAAAGTTCACACCCGGGGCCAGAACATTCTGCTAAGCGGGGAGACTCTACCCATTGAAGGAGCCTACGGAATCAACCTTCCCCCGATTACCAAAAACGCCCCCCAGGATGAATTTGGGGGAGGCTCAACCGACGCCTATCTAATGCTTATATCCGTCGCGCCATGATCCGATTCTTTTCCCTTTTCCTCCTCCTGCCAGCCTTGGCTTTTCCGGCTATCGGAACCGCGCAATCCTCCGAAGTCAGAGAGATTCTGACCCTCCTGAGTGCCGAATGGAACATGCAGGAACGACCCGGCGGGTATCCCACCTTTTTGGAAATGCATCAGGAGGGAAACAAATTTCCCACCTATTGGGCCGGGCGCTATACCGGTGATATGTTCAAACTTTCCCCCGAGTACGACATTCTCAGTGGCGAAGTGCAAATCACCGCAAACGGCAGTTTCACCGCCCAATTCAGAAACACCGCACCCCGTCTCGGGATGCGTGATATCGTTCCCGGAGGCCCCTGGGCCGAAGAACCTGGAGAAGAGGGCCTTCGCATTACCATCCAGGAAATCACCGACTGGCAATACCCCCTTCCCGGAGAAGAGCCCGACCCGACGGACGTTCGGGCCAAAGCCAAGTTCACCGGAACCTTTCGCGTGCACGATGAAGAAGCTGCCTTATCCGGCCCCGTGCACTTCCGCTTCAATACCGAAACCGGGGCGTTTACCCTGAGAGCCGAAAGCACTTTAATCGGGGAAGAGGCCGGCTTGGAAGAGCCCCATGAAGGCCCTATCCAATTGACCTTTCACCTCCAATCAGCCACCCCTGCACCCATTGCCCTTCCCGATCCCGGCGCTGACACTGAAGAAGATTTTCTGGATATGCCAGGGTTTTGAAGCAATAGTTCCAGCACCCCAGCCCCTCATGCCGCTGGCAGCTTGGACTGCGGAATTATCCTTTAAAAAAATCTTTCGCTTGCCCTCACCGCGACGGCATCGCGCAAGCGCGAGCCCTACAGAAAGATGGGCCGCTTTCTCCAGCCGCTGCGGCATCACCCCAAACGAAGCCCTCGGCGGACGGGGTGGAGGGTCAAGCTCCGTCCTGGTCTCAGTGCTCCTGATTCCAGTGAAGTAAAGGTGACATCAATAGAATCTTTGAGGTTGATTGAAGGCGTAGGCATTTTATTAGTCCCAGAGGGACGGCAAGAGGATAGCCGTGGATGAAAATCCACGGAATGGGCATCACCCTCAATAGTATGCCTCACAGAGCGAGAGCAGGAGAAGAGTCGCTCAAATGGTACTAGGTTTTTGGCTAATGAAAGCACCTCAAACCCACCCCTCTCAGGTCTCGCTCTGCGAGACATTTGGATTTTTGCTTGGAGATTACGTGG
>JAIUMY010000035.1 GCA_022565335.1 Opitutales bacterium | reverse complement strand
TCCTTTCCACATCAATTCGTGTTTATTCGTGTCCATTCGTGGTTCTTCCCGGCTGTTTCATTCCCCTCCTAACTTAGGAGGGGGGGACCGCGAAGCGGTGGGGTGGTCCCGGTCCCCCTCACCGAACAGCGGCTAAAGACCGTAGCTACTTTCCTTCCCCAGGCTGTTTCCTCATCCCCCAACATTCACCCCTCATCCCTAGTCTTCCGGCTGTTCCACGACGGCCAGAGGTTGCGGGGGCAGCGGTACCTTGGGCTGAAGAACTGCGCGCAGGGACACGAGGTCCCCGCTTACCGTCCCTCTTCGTGCCTTTGTGCCTCCGTGAGAGATACGGCTGTTTCCGCACCGCAACCCGACCACCCGAGCTCGGAGAGACCCTCGCCCTCCCAAAGGACGCACGCACCCACACTCCACAACCCCAGCACCGTGGATGCCGTTCTATCGGCTCCCTCTTTCACACAACCCCTGCGAAGGCAAATCGAGGGCTGTATTGAACTTGGCCGACATATTCTGAAAAGCCACCAAGCCCGTAAGCTCAGCGATTTCCTCCGTCGAGAAAAGACCCTTGACCCTTTCCTGCAAAGCCTGATCCACCGCTACCGGCGTCGTCGTAATGCCTTCGGCATAGGCCAGCGCCGTTTTTTCCCGCTCACTCAGGCCGTTCGCCTCCGCATAATGGGACAACTCCTCCAGCTTATGCAAATCACCCTCCCGCTGCAAAAGGTGCAGGGCATTCAGGTCCGTGCAGAAGGCACAACCGTTGCGTTGGGCGACCAGGACCTGTACCAAAGCCCGCAAAGGGGGTTCGAGGGGTGAACGTTTCCGGTCGAAATCCCGCCAAAAGAGCATGAAAAGCAAGTATCGAAAAGGCCGCAATCCCCACCATCGGGCGGGATGCAAGACCTCTCCGAAGGTCTTTTGTTGTTTGCGGAAAACCCAACATACCCAAAACGGGTAGCGTTTTTCCGGTGGACTGGGAAGCCAGGAAGAAGATTTCATAGGAAGAGATTCATGGTTGTACGAGAAAGAATTACCGTACTATGAGGCAACGAAATGACGAATCAAACCACACTATTATTCCGGCGGCCAGAAATAGATCCCGCGACCACCGCGGAATGGCAAAGGGCCACGGCCCTTTGTTTGCTCGCGCAACTGGACCGGGCTCCGGCTGCACCTCGGGATTCCCCTACAAAGAAATGATTCTTTTCAGACCGGACGAGAGAATGAACCGATTACTGGTAAAGGATTGACCTTCTTAGACTTTTTAACCATTTTTTGCAAATGATTTCCTTTGCCCATCTGATCCAGCAGGCTTTTGCATCGGGGGCCTCCGATGTACATCTTTTTCCCCATCGCTCCCCTAGTTTTCGCATTGATGGGCAGATGCTTTCGCAATCGAACGATTTTGCCCCGATTTTGCCGGAGGAGATGGAAAATCTACTTTTCTCTTTGTTGGATGAAAAAGAGCAAAGCGTCTTGAAAAAAGAGTGGGAGCTGGATGTGGGGATCACCCAACAATTGGCGGATGGGACGCAGGTTCGCCTTCGCGCCAATCTACACCGTCAATCGAAAGGCTGGGGAGCGAGTTTTCGCATGATCCCCAGAACGGTGCCCACGCCCGATGAGATTACGCTGGAACCTTCTCTCAGGGAACTAGCCAATCTCTCCAAGGGGTTGGTTTTATTGACGGGCCCCACCGGCTCGGGAAAAACCACTACCCTGGCCGCGCTCTTGGAACTGATAAACCAGAAGAAAAAAAAACATATCCTGACCATTGAGGATCCGATTGAGTATATCCTGGAGGCTAAGAAATCGGAAGTAACCCAACGGGAATTAGGACAGAACACGCACAATTTTACCACCGCGCTGCGATCTGCCCTGCGTTCCGATCCAGACGTTTTGTTTATCGGAGAAATGCGAGATCTCGAAAGCATGCAACTGGCCCTGACCGCCAGCGAAACCGGACAACTGGTCTTTTCCACCCTTCATACCCCTGATGCCGCCCAAACCATTGACCGCATTATCGATGTCTTCCCCGCAGCACAACAGGCCATGGTTCGTTCGCAACTGGCAAACGTTTTGCAAGCGGTCGTGGCGCAGATTCTTTTGCCCCGCGCCGACGGACCGGGACGTATCGCTTGCCGGGAAATCCTAACCGGTACCAACGCTGTTCGAACGCTTATCCGCGAAAATCAGATTCATCAAATCTACGGAGCCATCTCCACGGGCCGGGAGTTTGGTATGCAAACCATGGAAAAAAATCTCGTGCGGCTTTGGGAGGAAGGAACTATCCTGGAAGAGACCGCCTATGCAGCCTCGACCCGTAAAGAAACCCTGCTAAAAATCCGTGCAAAAATGTAAATTTAAAGACAATCCTATCATTTTCTTATTTTTTTTACTAATTATCTTGACGGCCTAGCGTTGATTTAGCATAACAATTTCAAATCGGGCCATTTTGCCTGAAGATTTGACCTCTTAAACTCACCTATCCAATATCTATGAATACTCAAACTCTATCCAATAACCGTGGTTTCACCCTGATTGAAATCATTGCCGTCCTCGTCCTTTTGGGCATTTTGACCGCCGGTGCCGTTCCCCGCTATATTGACTTGACCGCTGCCGCCGCTGACCGAGCTGTAGATGCCGCGGTCGCCGAGCTGAATGGCCGGGAAAACTTAGCTTGGGGCCAACAAATGCTGACCGATCCAAATGAGACCGATTTCGATGATGCGGTTTGGGCAATTGTCAATGCTGACTCACTGAACCTTGGGGGCGACTATGAGTGGGATGACCCCGCAACTCAGACTGGGGGAGACTTATCCTTCCAAGGTGGCGACGAAGTAACTTTAACCAGGGCTGCCGCCGACAACACAACACCGGGCAGTTGGAGCCGATAAATTCGGAAAACTTCCCTGAAAAATCCCAAGTGGCCCCGGCCCTTGGGATTTTTGTACGCTATTTCCTCTCTCATGACTCGCCCACTCCGACAGGCTTTCACCTTAACCGAAATCATTGCCGTGCTGGTTTTACTCGGCGTGCTCGGAGCGGTCATTGGGCTTCATTTTGCCCGCTCACCGAGTCAACTGATCACCGAACGTGATCGCCTGGAATTACATATCCGCCATGCGCAAATTCAAGCTCTCGCCGACACCGAGCCATGGAAAATCGAGTTTATGTCGGGAGGAACCTCCTGGCAGTTAATCCCGCCTCCCGACAGCTCCAACACCGCTCGCCTACCGGGAGCTTTCGATCCTTCCCGGAGCGAATCCAACGACACCCGGGTTTTCGTTTCCGGAATTACCGTTTCCGGAACCAGCACCATCCGCTTCGACGCCTTGGGGCGCCCCGTCGATAACAGTGCCACTCCACTAAACAGCCCTCTGGTCCTCACCTTGTCCGACGGAACCAACGCCCGTACCCTTACCATCTTGCCGGAAACCGGATTAGTCCAATGAGAAATCCTTACGCAAAGGTTCACCCCCAAACCGGCTTCACCTTGGTGGAGCTTATCGTGGCGCTTCTCTTGGTAGGGGTGCTCTCCGCCATTTTACTGCCGGTTTTCAGCTATACCTTTCGCGAATCGGCGAACTACACCGATCAACTCGCCACCAAATACCAACTGCGTTCAGCCTTGGATGAATTGCGGGCTCAAGGTCATCCGGAGGTCTATCTAGGGTTGGATGAGGAGAATGCGTTTGACCTTGGCTACCTCACTTTTATCGAAAACGAGATAATTTTCTCGGACGCGGTGGTGCAAAATGATCACCTCCTTGAGACCCGCTGGATGGCCTTCGCCGAAGATCCCTCGGGACAACTGAGCTTAGTTCCCGCATCGCCCCCACCCTATGCGGTACTGGAAGTCGAGATGACCTTGCAAGAACACACGCTGACCACTTGGTTTTTCAATCCCGAACCGGAGGAAGAGGAATGAAAACGCTCTCCAACTCATCAGCTTTTTCCCTTTTGGAAATCATTACCGTTTTATTCTTACTGGGCATCATGGGGGCTTTTGCTTCTTTCTTTATTTCCTCGGCGGTGCAACGATATAACCTGGAACGCCTGACGGTCAGTCATAACCAACAAGTGGAAATAGCGCTGGCACGCATGGTCAAAGAACTGCAATGGGCCGATGGCCTCTCGGAGAACCCTGGAAATACCCGTTTCGACTGGGAAAGCGTTCACCCCGACCGCACTGGGGAAGCCCTGGCCTTAGTGTGGGACAGCACGGAGCAAGCCCTGTTTTTAGAAACTGCGGGCACTCCGCATACCCTTTTGGAGGGGGTTACCGATTTCCAAATTTTCCTCGTTGGCGACTCCATCCGCATAAACACCCTGAACACCGCCATCCGCATCAACCCCGACGATCCTCCGACCCCACGCTTTTCTCTGGCCTCTCCTTTGAATATAACACCTCTTTAAAAAACAGTGCCTTTATCAGCCAAAACTCGGCTGGCTTACCACAATTGATGAAACACTAGCAAATTCACCGAACCGGGTCTTTTTCCCTTTTTCGCAAAACGCCTTTTGTAATATTTCTTTGACTTTTCCGTTTTTTACATAATGTTAATCAATCAAAGCCTTTCCTCATGAAAAAATCACCGCCCTCTCATACCGACTCGTTGCAAGGAAGTATTCTTCTTCCCTTGCTTGCGGTGATTCTTTTGTTCGGCATTTTGGGAAGTGGAATTATCCAAATTAGATCCGCCGCAACGGAAATGTCTGTTGTGAGTTCCTCCAACCAACAAGCAATGTTAGCCGCTCAAGCGGGCCGCGACTATTTTCATACTTCCGCAGGCCAAGCCCTTCTGACGGATTCTTCCGGCGACCCCCTCCCCGTGGGCTCCTCCCTCACCATTGAATTATCCAACAATACCTTTCTGGCAGAAATAGAGGATTACGATGAGGAAACCGATGAATTCACCATTAAACTCACCAGTTTCTCGCCATCCGGAGTCCCCCATGGAGCCAGAGTAACCTTACCCCCTTTTACCATTGGTCTTCCCTCCGAAGAGAATGGAGATTCCGGTGATGATGAAGGATTCACCGGCGATACCCCGGATGATTATGTGGTTTACAGTGGTGGAGGTGCCGGAGGCACGGGGGGGACGGGATTTGCCCTTCCCTCCGGCGGAACGGTGGACGGAAGTTTATTTAGTGATGTGATTACGATTGCGTCGGGAAACAACGAAGTAACCGGCAACATTATCTCTCTTACCTCGGTGACCTTGGGAGCCAACAGCTCAGTCGGCGGGTTTATTTGTGCCACTGACGGTGATGTCATCCTGCAATCCTCCAATACCGTAATTACTGGCGATATCCGCGCCAATGGAAATGTCGTTCTGCAATCAGGAACGGCGGCCCTGGGCTCCATTTACGCCACCGGAAACGTTACCCTGGATTCCTCCAATGCCTTCGTTGGCGGCGATATTCACGCTGGCGGAAATGTCGATATCAGCCAAGGCGATGTTCTCGGGAATGTGTACGCCGGTTGGAATGTGAATTTCAATGGCAATACCGACATTGGAGGCGATGTTCATACTGGTAACAATATCACTTCCGGGAGTGGACGCGGGGGATCAGTTCAAGGCAATACTTTTGCCGGTGGGGCGATAAACGATTTCCAATCCGCTAACACCAACATGGCCAGCCCTCCTCGTACCGAACCTACCCCTCCTACGGGGTGTCCCCCTCCCCCCCCACCACCATCCCTGCAAAATTTCACGGCAGGAGCCGAAGATATTGTCGTTCCACAAAATGGCAGTCTTGTCCTGGCACCCGGCACCTACGGAGATTTGACCATCGGCGGGGGCTCCACCTTGACTCTGCAGGCAGGAAACTGCGACGAGACCGGGGATCCCGGTTGTTATGTTTTCAAATCCTTCGGGCCGGGATCATGGGGGCAAACCCTACGACTGGACCTCTCCACGGGTGATCGAATTACCGTCTTGGTGGAGGGGCCTATCCGTTTCTCCGGACCAGTCCAAGTCTCCACCGATGGGGTTACCTTTACCAACCTCAATCAAATTGATGTCGAAACCGCCAAACAATTGACCCGCCGGGTCTATTGGGAAACCCATCAGGACATGCACATTACGGGCAATAATGGAACCCGCCAATGGATGGGAACGGTCTTGAGTATAGGCAACATCACAGCCGAATCCGGCTTTTACGGAGTGGGGGCCTTCGCCACTCTGGAAGGCGTTATCGACCTCAAACCCGCCAATCCCACGATGATCTTTCAAATCGCCGACTTCGCCTTTGAACAATGGCTCGACTAAACCGAAAACATCCTTCTCCTCCAAAATTGTTTTCCGGCATCTATAATCGACACCGGATAACAAAAGGATTTACCTTACTGGAACTGTTGGTTGCCATAATTGTATTGGGATTACTGGCAGCAGTTGCCGTCCCCCGCTTGATTGACCTACAGTCAATCGCCAAAACAAGAGCCTTTGACCGGGCTATTGCCGAACTAAACAGCCGGGAATTTAACGCCTGGGGACAACAAGTTCTTCTTAGCGGTGGTAATCCTCAAGACATCCAGATTTTCGCTACCGTAAGCCCGGAACAATTAGGAAATGACTTTACCTGGGCTGGAGTGGTGGAGCGATCCGGGCCGAGCACACTCCTTTTTCGCGGCCAGGAGCTGACCGTGAGCCGCGTCCCCTCGCTCCCCTCGAGGCCAGCGCGATGGGATCCCGTTTTGGGGATTTTCCACGATTTCAGCAATGCGAGCCCAACGAATTTCATCACCTCGGGAGATCATCATTGGTCCGATGCGAGCGGAACCCTGACCCCCCTTCAATGGGGCGCAACCCTGTTTGCCGATAACCCCCTGGCCTCTGATTCCCACACCATCTCGGTGAACGCGCAACTTGGGGAGGCCGCCTCCACGACCAACCCTAATGGCGGATACGGCCTGTTCTTTGATGTGGAACTGGACGCCAATGGCGAAGTATCCAATGGATGGATATTACAGTTTGATCGCGGGTTTGTAGATGGAGAAATCATCATTCGGCCATGGAGCAATGGTAATGAAGGGTCAACGGTCTATCGTTTTAATACCCGCCCCCCCGGAGGAAGCTCTCCTCCCTACCCACCGGGCACCATTCCCAGAAAGAATCAAGACCCGGATTGGTGGACCTCTTCCCACGATCTGGAGGCAACCATCGAGCGGTCAACGACAAATCCCACTCAGAGTACCCTGATCGTACGCCTCAACGGAGAGACCCTTTTTGACGATTTCACCTTCTCCAGTGGAGACGGAGAGCTGCATACTGGCTTACGTTCCTGGGGATCCTTCGAAACGTCCAGTCAATTTTCTTCCCTTTCGATCAATGCCCAATAAAGATCAAACCATGCTACCGAAGATGGTAAACGTACCAAACCGCCAAGCCACGAAAGGAAAAATCCTTCTGGTCGACGATAATCCGGATTTTTTGCAAACCATTCAAAGCTTGGCCACCGAATGCGGCTACCAAACATTAGCTGGTGAGGATGCTCTTAACGCCAGACAGATAATGGAAGAGGAAAACGACACCGTCGACATCCTCATGACTGATCTCAGGATGCCCGGTGAGGACGGGATCAGTCTTTTGCAAGACTTGGGTAAACAGCACCCCAGTTTGGTCGGCATACTCTTTACCGGCTGCGTCGAAACGCAAAATGCGATTAAAGCGATCCGTGCCGGGGCCATTGATTTTCTGACCAAACCCATTTCGCTTTCTTCCCTGCGCATCGCCTTGGCCCGGGCCATGGCTTACCGTAGGGCATTACTGGCAAAAAAGGAAAAAGAACTGGAACTTGAGCAACTGGCGCAAAATCGGGGAAAAGAACTGACGAAAGCCTTGAAACATCTTGAAACATCCTATCATTTCATTTTGGAATCCCTGGTCTCCCTTCTGGAGGCAAAAGAAAAAAACACCGGCAATCATACCCGCCGAGTGGTAACACTCTCCCTTCTGCTGGCAAAGGCCCGGCGCTTATCGCCGGAAAAATCCGAAATTCTACGACTGGCGGCGTACCTTCATGATATAGGAAAGATTGGCATACCCGACGAAATCCTGGGAAAACCCGATCGCCTGACCAAGAGTGAATGGGCCATTATGAAAAGCCATGTCGATATCGGTTTTCGTATTCTTTCTCGCAACCCTTATCTCGCCGAAGTGGCGGAAATCGTCCGCTGTCATCACGAACATTATGATGGAAGTGGTTACCCCAGAGGTCTAAAGGGCGAGGAAATTCCCCTGGAAGCAAGGATTTTCACGGTGGCGGATGCCTTTGATGGAATTCGTTCCCAGCGCGCCTATCATCCGTCACGTACCCCCGCGGAAACAATCAAGGAATTGCACAAAAACAAAGCTCATTTTGACCCCGCCATCCTTGTGGAAATCGAGTCTTTGCAACAAGAAATCGAAACCAAAATTTATACCGACCCGCCTTCCCATCAAAGCCATGAATATCCTGATTATTGAAGACGACCCCACGGCCCAACTGATGATGCGAGGGTCCCTTGAGAGCATAGGCTATCAGACCCAAACGGTGTCCTCCGGAGAGGATGCCCTTGCCATATTGGAGAAACCCAATCCGCCCCAAATGATCCTTTTGGACTGGGAACTTCCGGGCATTAACGGAGACGAAGTCTGCGCCACCATTCGGGAAAAACATACCGAGGACCCTCCTTATATTATTTTCGTCACCGCCCGCACCACCTCCGCCGCGGCGGTTACCGCACTGGAAAAAGGAGCCTCGGATTTCATTCGCAAGCCGTTCAATCGCGGCGAACTCAAAGCCCGGGTTCTGGTCGGCAAACGCTCCCTCGATCTGCAAAATGAGCTGAAACTGGCCGAACAAAAAATGGCCCGTCTGGCCATGTACGACACTTTGACCGGGCTATACAACCGTAGAGCCATGATGGAACACTTGGAAAAAGAAATCTCCCGCGGGCAAAGAGATCGCACGTCGCTCATTGTAACCCTTGCCGACCTCGACCATTTTAAACAAGTGAACGACCAAATGGGGCACTTGGTGGGAGACCAAATCCTGCAACTCTTCGCCAATACCGTACACATGCACATCCGCACGTCCGACACCATAGCCCGCTGGGGAGGAGAGGAATTTCTTATCCTGATGCCAGTGTCATCCCCGAACGGTGAGACCCAAACAATACTCTCACGCCTGGATACCATTCGCCAAGAATTCAAAGAGAACAGTTTGAAATATAATGTGGATTCCCCGGTTTCGGTTAGTTTCGGAGCAACCCTTACGGATTGTTTCGACAAAGTAGATAATATTCTACAAGCTGCCGATAACGCCTTATATGAGGCGAAACGATCAGGGCGTGATCGCACGGTCTATGGCCCCTACTCTTCCGACAAGCAAGATAGCCCCAACTCCACACTAACTAAGCCGCCGCCCTCAACGATTTCCTGATTCCAATGTCTTCTCTACTTGCTAAATTTGCCCCCAAAAGGAATCGCCATCAATTGGTGGCCGGGGTCGAAGTAGCACCCCGGGGGGTATACGTGATCCTTCTTTCGCATTCGGGCCAACAGAACTTTGCCTTCTACGCGGGGCATTATGAACCCTTTGATCCTGGTCTCGAAATCGGCTCCCGCAGCATTGCCAGTTCCCTTCGCCGGGCTCTTCACGCCTTGCCCGTTCCCGCCACACAAATGTCTCTCTGGACCACCCTGGCCAGAGGAAATGCCCGTCTTTACCCCCTCAGCCTTCCCCTGCTCAAGCGGTCCCATCTACCGGATGCCGCCCACTGGGCCATTCAACGTGAGGATCCGTTCGATACCGAGAGCACCTTTTGCGATTGTGAGCCTGAATCCGTAGTGGAAATTGACGGACGCAAACTCCAAAAGGCCGTTGGTTTGCTTTGCGAAAAAAGTGAAGAAGAGCGCATTGTTAATCTCTTCTACCGTGCTGGCTACCCTGTGGAAGGCATAACCCTCTCGGTTTTTGCCCTGCGAAATCTCTTTCGCCACCACTGGATCAATGCTCCCGGAGACATTAAAGCCATCGTCCAGATTGACTGGCATTACTCCAGAATTCTTCTCTTTACCGCTACGGAGACGATTTTGGTCCGGACCATTCCCATCGGGCTAGATCAGATGACGGAAGACTTGATAGAAAACCTGAGCCCCGCTCCCGATACCGGTACGGCCCGCAATCTTTTACTGGATCTTGGTCGCGATCCCTGGCCCCACCAATTCTTCGAGGAGGAAGAGGTTTTCGCGATCATCCGCCCCACCCTCGACCGGTTGACCCGTCAATTTGACCGAACGCTGGAATACACCCAAACCAAATTTCCCGGGCGAGAACCCCCGACTTCTCTACAACTGGCAGGACATCTGACCGAAAGCCCCAAATGTACCCGCTATTTGCAGGACCAAACCACGTTTCCCCTGGAAGTGATCGACCCCTTTCGAGGACTGGAGAAAGATTGCGAACAGAAAGTTTCCGGTCTGAATCTCACCAACCGCTCATCTTTCGCCACCGCTTTGGGTCTGGCCCTCTCCACCCCTGACCAGGGCCCCAACCTTCGCTACCCCCTCAAAGTGAGAATCGCCGAGGAAAACGCCCGAAGAATCAATTCCCGAATCTTTGCTTTATTTCTTGTTTTAACCGTTTTGCTGGGACTCTTTTACCTTCAACAAAACCAACAATTGGAAGCCCTCCAGGACCAACGCAATCGTCTCGAGTCCAACCAACCGGAAACATTCCTGAGCGGGGAGCAAATCCTGGCCCGCGTAGGCACCCTGCAAGAGAGCTTAGCCAGCGTCCGCCAAAGCCTCGAACCCCACCGCCCATTGGCCGTAGCTCATCAGATTCTCGCCTTGGCCCCTTCCGAAATCGAAATTCACCATATCCACCAAAATCTTTCCGGCGATACCGATGAGACTACCCGGGTCAGGGTTGAAGGAACGGTCATCGGGCAAGAGCAACTTCTCCGCAGCGTGCTGGCAATTTATCGTCGCACGCTCGAAGAGTCCGTTCTTTTTGATACCGTTTCCTTACGCCAAATAACGCCAACCCAAGACACCGAAGGCCATTCCATACTCCGCTTTAGCATGGAAATTCTACTACCGAAAGACGAAACATGATCCTGGCTAAAATCAGAGAATATTGGAAACACTGGTATAGTGGTTACTGGGGGATGGTTGTCATCGCCAGCTTGGGCTTGGCGATTCTTTTCTTCGGAGGGGTCGTTTTTACCTGGCAAAAGAAAAATTCGCTCACCGCAGAAATTGAACAGTTGCAGGCGAAAAGTGATTCTTGGGAGAGATGGCAGCCAGTGTATCAACTTTGGAAAAGTCAAAAGGAACGCTTCGCCCAGCAGACCCCTCCCCCCATAACCCGCAGCAATGTATCACAGGAAGACCTGCGAAATCTTTCCAAACACCTCAGCCAAACCGCCACCTCCCACGGCATGGTGGTGCAGGCCCTGGAAACCGGGATTCATTTCCCCGACGAACAGGCCAGCTACCTGGAAATAAACTTAACCCTGCAGGGACCCATCGAAAATTTGCCCGATTATTTTCGGGAAATCCTAGCCACCCCTTTTTACTTCCAACTCCAGGCCTTTACCCTTAATGGGAAAAGCCACCACCCCGAATACGCATTTACCCTCACCTTTCCACTCGCATGAATCGCCGGGAAAAAACTATCCTCTCGCTGGTCGCGATCGTCGCAGTGATCGCCGTGGGCGATCTATTTTGGCAGTCCGTCAAAACCGACTCAGACAGTCCCGCACAGGATGACCAGAGGTTGATCGAACAAGCGCAAATCCAATTAGCGCATCTATCCCTACCACGTGATTCGCGGGCTATCCGGGAAGCGGTGGAAAAGCCATGGGAGAATCTTCCATTGCAACCTTTCCCCGACCTTGCCCCGGTTGACCCCGAGCCCGTTCCCGAAGAAATACAAGAAGTTGAAGGAACCCTTCCCCGCTATAGCGGCTTCGCGCGGGTTGGTTCAAACACTGTAGCGATAGTCAACAACCAAGACCTCAGGGAAGGTGAATGGCTGGACGATCAGTCTTGGAAAATTCTGGAAATTCACCGAACGCATCTCAAAGTTCAAGCGATAGACCAAGAAACCATTTTCCGCGTAGACCTCGAATCACCATGAGAAAAATATTCCCCATCAATAACCCTTTTTGGCGCCGTCTTCCCCTGTTGGCGACCGTTCTTCTATTGAGCAGTTGCCAAGCAACCAACTCGACCGCTGATTCCCACCCCGGCCCCGGAAATATTCCTCCTTTACTAGAACGCGTAGACAGCCCTCCTCCGACCGTTCCCCGGGCAGTCACCCCTCCGCCTCCAGGATCCGGCCTGGCCCGCCAAGCCACTGACCCAACACCCGCCACGAGCATTGGCAACGACCCTCTCCCGGACTTCCTCGTTACCGACTTGGAGCTCACCCGAGACACTGACCTCGCGCTGGTTCTCCGAACCCTCGCCCGGGGAGCCGAAGTAAACCTTCTTTTAGGGAATAAAGTCCAGGGCCCCTTGGAAATTTCTTTATCCCAAGAAATATCATGGAACGATTTGTTTGAGCAAATCATCGAGACCCACAGTCTTCATTACACCTTCCGTAATGGTCTTCTCCGAGTCTTGTCCCGGGAAGATCTGGAAAAACAAACGGCCCTCGAACGGTCCCTTCGCGAACGGGAAGAAGCCCGCGAAGCCCGTCTTCGGGCCGAGCCCCTACAAGTAAAATTGTATCGTGCCCGCTATGCCAATGCCGAAATCCTGGCCAACTCCCTACAAGAGAGCTTTCGGCTTATACAGGAAGAAGGTTCCGCCTCCGCGGGACAACAGATGTCCATTATCCCCGATAAGGACAGCGGGTTGCTCATCATTCATGCTCCTCCCAGTCTACTCCCCGACCTCATAAACCTCGCCGAGAACCTGGACCAACCCGCCTACCAAATTCTTATCGAAGCAAGTATCGTCCAAACCAATACCGAAACGGCCCGTGATTTAGGCGTTCAATGGGGAGGGCTTTGGAGCGGCATGGATAGTGGTCAAGTCAGTGTCGGAACTCCGTTGGACTTCGATGGCGGCGACGCCAGGGGGCTTTTTAATGCCAACTTCCCCGCTCAATTCGTCTCCGAAGGAGGGCCCGGCTTTACCTTTGGTGCCACCCGGTTTTCCAGCAACACGCAGTTGCAAATGCAGCTAACCGCAATGCAACGCGAAGGCGAATTGGAAATCGTCTCCAATCCGTCCATCACTACCCTGGATAAACAAACGGCGACAATCGAAAGCGGAGAAGAACGACCGTTTCGTTCTACCACCGGTACCGGATTAGCCGCAACTTCAGGCGTTGAGTTTAAAAAAGCTCTACTTCGTCTCGAAGTTACTCCCCAAGTGATTGACGATAATTGGATCAAACTCCACATCATCACCAACAAAGATGATTTCGACGAATCCCGCCCGGTCACCGTTGACGACACCATTCAATTCCCCATTATCACCCGATCCGCCACCACCACTCTATACCTTGCCGATGGACAGACCACCGTCATCGGTGGCCTTTCCACCAACACCCAATCGGATCAAGTGACCGGAATCCCCCTGCTCAAGGACCTGCCTCTTTTGGGCGGCCTCTTCCGCAGCACCAAAACCCAGAATACCTTCAACGATACCCTCATTTTCCTTACCCCGCGAATCATCTCCGGACACACCGTAGCGGACCTTTTCCTGCCTGAAGAAGAGGAAGAGGACACAAAATCCAGCGCTGGCCACCCGGAGTCACCGGAAAGAGTTGAAGAAGGTCCGGTCAAACACTCCCCGGAAGAATGATCCATCGTAAAAAAATAGGAGAAATGCTGGTCGATAGCGGACTTCTTTCCGCCGACCAGCTGACCGAGGCTCTGAATATGCCGCGGCCAGCAAAAATGAAACTAGGGCAATTCCTTGTCCAAGAGGGGATGGTCCGTGAAAATGAAATGATTCAGGCCCTGAGCAAGCAGTTGCGCATTGACCGCTACGAACCAGGAAACTTTCCCGTCAACCAGGATCTCGCCCGAATCCTTCCCCTCAAAACTGCCCAACACCATCACGTCGCACCCCTGGCTGAAAAACATGGGGTTCTCCTCTTGGCAATGACCGATCCCACCGATATTATCGCTATGGATGAGGTCCAGGAAACCGTGGGTCGGGAGGTTGAACCAGTCATCTGCTCCCAAGGGCAATTTGATGAATTAATGGGCATTCTTTATGGAATCTCCTCCCATTCCGGAGGGGTTCCCTTCGAAGTGGGTGATATCGACTTTGCCCCGGACGACGATGCCGTAGAAGACCCCAATCCGCTCTCCCGCGTAGCCGCTGAAGGTCAATCGGCAGTTCGAAATGTCAACTGGATTCTCACTCAGGCCATCTGGGAACGAGCTAGCGACATCCATATCTCTCCGGAAAAAACCCAAGTCCGGGTGCGACTCCGGGTTGATGGAATCCTTAAAGACCTGCCGTCATGGCCCAAAAACCTCCAGAATTCGGTCCTCTCACGACTCAAAATCCTCGGCAATATGGATATTGCCAACAGCCGCATCCCCCAGGATGGACGCTTTAGCGCCAAAGTAAGCAATCGGGAAATCCATGTTCGCCTCTCCACTATGCCAACGATCTATGGAGAAAATCTGGTTCTCCGGATTCTCGACATGTCTTCCCTCGTCTACAAACTTGGGCACCTAGGCATGAACAAGCCCGATCAGGACAAAATCGAAGCCTTTGCCCAAAGACCACACGGACTTATGCTTAGCACCGGCCCCACTGGCAGCGGAAAAACCTCCACCCTCTACGCCCTTCTATCCCTTCTCAATAAACCGGAAAACAACCTTATCACGGTAGAGGACCCCGTCGAATTCCGAATCGATCGTATCCGTCAGGTGGAACTGAACAACAAAGCCGGTATGACCTTTGCCAGCGCTCTGCGCTCCATCCTTCGGCAGGATCCGGATGTGATTATGGTAGGCGAGATTCGTGACCGGGAAACCGCGCTGATTGCGATGCAAGCCGCACTGACCGGACACTTGGTTTTAAGCACCATGCACACCAATGATGCCGTCGGCACGGTTACCCGGCTCAAGGATATGGGCATCGAACCCTTTCTGATCTCTTCCGTTCTAGGCCTCTCTATGGGCCAAAGGTTGGTTCGTAAAGCCTGCCCAGGCTGCCAGGAATCCTATAAGCCCCCACCTGAAGCGCTCTCTTTTTGGGGCCTGGAAACGCCCACTCCGACCGATCGTTTTGTCCGGACCTACGGATGCCATCAGTGCCACGACAGTGGATACCGGGGACGGGTTGGAATCTACGAAGTCATCGCTTTCAACAAGTCTCTCCGGCAAGCCGTCCTGGAAGACGCACCGGAACACCACTTACTGGAAATAGCCCGCCGCGAAACCAGCTTCCGCTCCCTCCGCGAAGATGCGGCGGATAAAATCCGCCAAGGGCTGACCACCATGGAGGAAGCGGCCTCCGTAGTTATTGCGTAATTACCCCATCGCTATCACCATGCCCACCTTTCTATACCAAGCCGTCGATGAAAAAGGTCGTTTTCGAAAGGGACAAATCCTCGCCGACAACCCCTCCGAGGCCAACGAAAAACTTTTCCAAGAGAATCTACAACCCATTTCGGTCACCACCGAAGACTCTTCCTCCGCCCGGTCCGCAGAAGAGTCCTCCCACCGGCAGCGGAAAGTCAAGGCCGAAGACCTGGTCCTCTACACCAAACAACTGATCACCATGATTCGGGTGGGGATCCCCGTCGCCCAATGCCTGGAAATCCTACAAACCCAAAGCGAGCACCCGACTCTGGCGCGGGTTAGCCGAAAAATCCGAATGGATATCGAGGATGGGGCCAGCCTTTCAGAAGCCCTTGCCAAACACCCCCGCATTTTTTCCCAACTGTATTGCACCATTGTCTCGGCCGGGGAAAAAAGCGGAGCCCTACCCGCTTCAATGGAACGCCTTCTTTATCTCATCGAACACGAAGAAGAAGTCCAACAAGAGGTTCGCTCCGCCCTGCGGTACCCGATCTTTGTTGTTATCGCCCTCGCGGTAGCCTTTGTCGTCATGCTTGGTTGGGTGGTCCCGACCTTCGCCGGCTTTTTTGAAAGAGCCGACCTGGAACTGCCTCTCCCCACTAGAATTTGCCTGGGACTGAGTGCTTTCCTGGTAGATTGGGGCCCCTGGATCGTCGCCGTTCTCGTCCTGGGATTCATCGGCTTTCGCCTGGCCTTGCAAAAGGCCTCGGTTCGCCTGCGCCGCGACCGCCTTTTGCTTAACGCCCCTCTCATCGGTCCGGTTCTGGTAAAAGCCGCCATGACCCGCTTTGCCTCTATTTTTGCCATTCTTCAACGCAGCGGTTACTTGGTTTTGGAATCTACCGAAATCCTCGCCCGCACCATGAACAATGAGGCTCTGGCCCACGAGTTTTCCCATTTGCGGGAATCCCTGCAGGAAGGCAAAGGCATATCCCAACCTCTGCGCGCGGCACGATATTTCCCGCCTTTGGTCGTCAGCATGATCGCCATTGGGGAGGAAACGGGCAAACTGGAGGATATGCTGCAAAAGATCTCCGAGCACTACGATGTCGAACTCCGCTACACCATGAAAAAAATGACCAGTTCCATCGGCCCCTTACTGATCGTTTTACTCACCTTTGCGGTTGGTTTTTTCGCACTCGCCATCTACCTCCCCATGTGGGACCTCACCCAAATGGCCATCGATTGAACAAGAAGAGGATTCCTTATCCAAAACGAAGAAATGCTGACGGTGCAGACCGCGCCGTTGTTCCGCTTGGTGACAAATTTTCAGGCCCCGGTCCTGAAAAGTCTTTTCCCATTCCGCTGCCTTGCGGAAGCCCAGGGCCGGCCGCATTTTCCCTTTTGAACGCAAACCGTTAAAACCGCCATCCATAAAGGTCAAAAGCCGTTTGCCCCATTCATTCTGATACACCGATTCGGTAATGAGAATCCGGCGCCGCGCAACCCGAATAGCCTCCGCCAGGACCGCGTCGGGATCGGCACAGTGGTGAAGCGTCAAAAGAATCATGACGGTATCAAAACTCTCCGACGGAAACGGCAGATCCCGCCCATCGTAGATTTGCAAGGGAAGCTGGGTTTGGTTAAGATCCACCACATCGACCAGTTGCACCGCCAACCCTTCGGCAGCCACCGCCTCCCCCAACCAACCTTCCGCCGCTCCAACATCGAGAACCGAATCCCCCATAATCCAAGGGTGCAACAAGGCAAAGCGTCGACGGGTACTCCGGCGAAACAGACGCTGCTTCCAGGACATAGATGGGGACAAGGTCATTCCTAATCCTCACTCAAGACTTCCAAGCGCATCCAGTCAACCCGGGCTTTGGTCTTCTCAAAGCCCTTGCCCCCTTTTCAAAGGGCAAGGGCTCTCAACAAGAACGACAGAAACATAACGACAACTATTTCTGCCATGCCAAGGGAGACGCTCAAAGAAGACTTCTATTCCCTTTATCAAGAAAAACTTCCCGAGAAAGGAATTTCGTTCAAGCACCTGCCATCCCTTATCCGAACAAAACAAAGACCTATGCCAGGGGAATATCCCGATTCATCCTGCGTCACTCCTTTTGTCTAAACGAAGAACCACAACCCTTGATTCCTCTATGAAATATAAAACAAAACTCCTTTTTCTTCCCCTCGCCTTGCTGCTTCCCGCCTTGGCGGTTTGGCTTTTTCTTCAACACGCGTCTTCGGCCAATGCTCAAGAGCTTTTGGGCTTTGATCTTGAAAACAGTACGGTGCCCATTCAGGAAATCCGCCGGGGCGGCCCTCCGCCCGACGGCATTCCCTCCATCGACGACCCAAACTTCACCCTTGCCACCGAGGTGGAGTTTCTCGAACCCGGAGATATCGTCCTGGGCTTTTCCCACGCGGGCGAACACCGGGCCTACCCTTTCCGCATTTTAATTTGGCACGAGATTGTCAATGACACCATCGGCGATCTGCCTATAGCCCCTACCTACTGCCCGCTCTGCGGAACCGCAATGGTGTTTGACCGCGAAGTCGATGGACAGACTCTGACCTTCGGCGTATCCGGACTTCTCTGGAACAGTGATGTGCTCATGTTTGACCGCGAAACCCGAAGCCTTTGGTCCCAACTCTCCACCAAAGCCATATCCGGGGACCATGTGGGGGCCCAACTGGAATGGTTGCCCAGCCAACAAATGACCTGGGAGAGCTGGCTGGAAAAGCACCCCAACAGCCAGGTCCTGAACACCGATACCGGACACCGCCGGGATTATGTTAACCTCCCCTACCAGTCGTATTTTGATAGTCCCCAAACCATGTTTCCCTACCGCGAGAACCGCGACGACAAAGAGCCCAAAACCTGGGTGGTCGGGGTGCAAGGCGAAAACGCCCAAAAGGCCTACCCCCTGGAAGACCTTCCTTCCAACCAGTGGACAGAGGATCGCATCGGCGATCAGGAAGTGCGCTTTCACTACGACCCCAACTCAGATTACTTCCAGATTCAGGAAAAGGCGGGCGGGGATTTACCCGCCGTCCATGTCTTCTGGTTTGCCTGGCAGGCCTTTTATCCGGAAACTGATTTGTGGGAAGAATAGAAATTACCTTCCCCTGCAATAATTTGCACCGCAGTTCCTCTTGGGGAACGGACCTATTACATTATGATTGAAAGCACCTCTTCCCATCCCTTATTTCAACCCGCTTCCGAGGCCAACCAAACCTTGCGCAAAAATGTCGCGCCCCCGGACTGGCCCAATCCCACCCCGGCCAAACGCTACAATGTCGTAGTGATCGGTGCCGGTAGTGGCGGTTTGGTCACCGCAGCGGCGGTGGCCGGCCTTGGGGGAAAGGTTGCTCTAATCGAGAAACACGCCCTCGGCGGCGACTGCCTGAATGTTGGTTGCGTTCCCTCCAAGGCCTTGCTCTCGGCCGCCAAACAAATCGCCGCCGCCCGGAAAACGAAGGACAGTCCTTTCCTGAAACACTCTTCACCGGAAGTCGATTTTCCAGCTCTAATGGAAAAAATGCGTGAACTTCGGGCACAAATCGCTCCCCATGATTCAGCCGAGCGCTTTCGTGACCTGGGCGTTGATATCTTTTTCGGAGAGGCCAAATTCACGGACCGGGAAACGGTAACGGTCAACGGGCAGAATCTGAAATTTGCCAAGGCCGTGGTCGCCACCGGTGGGCGGGCCATTGTACTTCCGATTCCAGGTCTCGCGGAAGCCGGAGCGTTGACCAACGAAACTTTGTTCTCCCTCACTGAACAGCCGGAATCCCTGGCGATCATTGGAGCGGGTCCGATCGGTTGCGAAATGGCCCAGGCGTTTGCCCGTTTTGGCACCAAAGTCACCCTCTTTGAATCGGAGTGCCGCATTCTCCCAAGGGAAGACACCGAGGCCTCGGAGATCGTACGGGCTCAACTCCATGAAGAGGGCGTCGTCTCCCGTTGCGAGATTGCTTTGAAAAAAGTAGAGAAACAGGAAGACGGCCAAAAAGTCATCACCTTGGAACATGAGGGAAAAACCGAAACCCTCACCTTCGCCGAGGTTTTGGTCGGAGTTGGCCGGGCACCGAATGTCGAAGGCATTGGTCTGGAGACCGTCGGAGTGGAGTTTGATAAACGCACGGGCATCAAAGTGAACGAACGCTTACAGACCACCAACCCGAAAATCTTCGCCATCGGGGATGTCGCCATGAAATACAAATTCACCCACATGGCGGGGGCAACCGCCCGGCTGGTGATTCAAAACGCCCTCTTTGGCGGACGCAAAAAACATACCGATCTTCTCGTTCCCTGGTCCACCTACACGCAGCCGGAAATTTCCCATGTCGGTCTTTACGAAAACGAGGCGAAGGAAAAGTATGGCGAGAACGTTCAAACCTTTACCCAACCCTTTGCCGACATGGACCGGAATATTGTCGACGAAAAAACCAAGGGCTTTGTCAAAGTACACGCCCACAAAGGCCGCATTGTCGGAGCCACCATCGTGGGAGAAAATGCCGGCGATTTGATCTCTGAAATCACCGTAGCCATGCAGTCTCGCATGAAGCTGGGCGCCCTCTCGAACGTAATTCATCCCTACCCAACCGCCGCGGAGGCCATTCAGCGCATCGGCGATGCCTACAACAAAACCCGCTTCACCCCCTTTCTGCAAAAGGCCTTTCGCTGGTGGTTGAAACGAAGCCGGGGCGGCGTTTGACCGAAACCCTTTTCGAAACGAAAATACCCATCAACTTTATCCATTGTATCACTCATTTTTATTCGTTCACCAAACAAAGGTAAGATCCCATGACCCTCGCCACACTTCCTCAACGCAAAAAAGATCTCGTCAATCCCGACCAGGAGGCGATGATTCCACCATTCCTTAAAACACTGCGGGATCACGGTCAAACCCTCACCCGGCTAAAGCCACGTATCCTGCAACTGAATATCGGTAAACTCTGCAATTTGACCTGCATCCACTGCCATGTGAACGCCGGCCCCAAGCGGAAAGAGATTATGACCCGGGAAACCGTCGACCGCATTCTGGAGTGGGTCGAACAAAACCCTATGCCCGTAGCCGACCTCACTGGGGGTGCTCCGGAGATGATTCCCGACTTTCGCTACCTCGTGCGCGGTCTCAAGGAACGGGGATGTCACGTAATGGACCGTTGCAATCTTACCATCCTGGTGGAGCCTGGATACGAATGGGCCGCTGCCTTCCTGGCCGAACACGAGGTTGAAGTCGTCGCTTCGATGCCTTGCTACAACCCCAAAAATGTCAATGAACAGCGGGGCGAAGGCGTCTTTGACAACAGTATCAAAGGATTGCACCTCCTCAATAAACTCGGCTACGGCAAGCAAAAGAACCTAACCCTGGACTTGGTCTTCAACCCGAATGGCCCCAAACTCCCCCCCGACCAAAAGGAACTGCAAGCCGATTACAAACGGGAGCTGAAAACGCATTTCGGCATCGTTTTCAATGAACTCTACGCCATCACCAATCTTCCCGTAGCCCGCTTTGCCTCGTGGCTGCGCCGGAACGGTCATCTGGAGGATTACATGGCTCTCCTGGCCGAGAGTTTCAACCCGGCCTCGGTGGCGGGGTTAATGTGCCGGGACACCATCAGTGTCGATTGGGAAGGCAATGTCTTTGACTGTGACTTCAATCAGCAGATGAATATGCACCTCGGTCGCCAAGGCGAACCTTGGAAGCTCTGGGACCTTGACGAAAAAACCTGGCAGCACACGCCCATCCGCACCGCCTCCCATTGCTATGGCTGCACCGCCGGCCAAGGATCCAGCTGCGGCGGCGCCGTAACCTGATCCTCCCCCTTCTGAGAATCTCAAATTTCAAATTTCAAATCTCAAATTTGAAATTTCCGCCTTTCCCGTTCCCAGTCGGCCAGGGTGTCCACATCCGATAATTCCGGCAAAAGCGCCACCTTCAAGCCGAGTGACCGGGTCTTCTGCAAACTTACCGACAACGTCTCGGAACTACTCCAGGGGATTCCGGTAAACAGCCCCGGTTGTTCCTTTTTCATCCCTACCAGATAATACCCCCCATCCGGGGTAGGCCCGAAAACCACCTCCGCCCCTTCCTCCAAGACCTGGGCTGCCTGCCGCAAAAATGCCTCACTCAATCCCGGACAATCGCCCCCCAAACAAAGAACAGCACTTCCCTTTCGGCGCAGACTACGCTGACAACCCTGTTGCAACCGATCCCCCAAATCCCCCGGACACTGCCCCACATACCTAAACCGACTCCCCAACCACGCCTCCATTTCATCCAGGGCCTCCGGCGGCTCCACATAAACGTCCACCGGCCAATCCACCGGCAATTGCTTGATTTGGTGTTCCACCAATTGGCGATAAATTCGACACGATTTTTCTTCTCCCACATCCTTAGCCAACCGGGTTTTCACCAACCCCGAACGGGGAGCTTTGAGAAATAAAAGAATACGGGGGGGCATTTTAGTCATCGCTATTCCGGCGAACAAAAGAGCGCCCCCCCAGCCATTGCAAAGTTAACCAGCAATCCGCCAAAGTTTGTCTTACCGGACCTTTTTGGACAAATCTACGGGCTGAACTCAGAACGGGGGGCCAGAGCAACGTTGTCTGTCCCCTTTTCGCCATTCGCCGACTGAAGTCCAGATCCTCAAAGGCCACCCAGTCCGCAAAACCACCCAAACTCGTAAAAACTTCCCGCGAACAGAAAATCGCCTGGTCACCAAGGAACCATCCACTCCGCCGACCACGCCAGTCCGCCCAACGGCAGGTCAATCGCAAAAACCTCGAGGAGGAATCAAACCTCCGGGCAAAACCTCCACCCACAAAGCCCTTGGCGAAAGCCTCCTCAAGAACCCTATCAGCCCTTTCCGGCAATAGCGTATCGGCATGCAAAAAAAGCAAAACGTCCCCCTGCGCCTTCTCCGCCCCCACATTCATTTGACGCCCCCGCCCCGGTTGCTCCGTTTGCCACCAATTTCCTCCAAGTCCCTCCACCAAAGACTGCGCCGATGAATCCTCCTCGCCTCCCACGACCCAAAAATCCGCCGTGGGCACTCGTTTCCGATTGCTCTCCAGATAGTTCTCCAAGGCGGACAAATCCCGAAAATATGGTATAATCACACTGATCGACATGGTTCTCAAAACAACGCCTTTACCTTATCCTGTCCCGACCACCGGTAAAGCACGGAATGCCCGGTTGCGATCATTCTTCAGAGAGGTACCCTTGCTTGATGGGTTTACGGTAGAAAAGCACCCTTTCTTTGGCTTTTAGAACAATGAAGCTATGATGACACCCTTCTTTCGTGCCACCGGCACCTTGGACTGCGGCAACCTGTTGCCGCTTTTTCCAGACGCAGCCTGCTGCGGCGTTACCGAACCTTGCGGTTCGCCAGCAGGGCTGGCTCATGGAAAGCGGTCCCGTCAGAACGGGATTTCGCTGTGGCTCAACAGCATGTCAAGCTTCCGGGGATGCTTCCTCCTCTTGCGCAACCTCCGCTTCCTTGATCGCCTTGGAGGCAATTTTGGAGATCCAAACGGTCACTACAATGGTTGCGATCAAGCCGGCCAGGAGAAGCCCATATTCCAAAGGACTGCGAGCCCTTTCAGCGCCACCGGCAGCGGCCTCCACTCCGGCACGGCCCAACGTGCCGATATACACATACACCAGAATGCCGGGCATCATTCCAAAAAAGCTGGCCAAGGTGTACGGCCAAAAACGCACCGCTGTGAGCCCATAAAAATAATTACTCAGATTGAACGGGATCAAGGGACTCAACCGAAGGAGAAAAATCAACTTCGCCCCCCTCTTGCCAATGGCCCGGTCCACGCTTTGGAACTTTGGTTTATCCTTCGTCGCCTCTTCGATTTTTTCCCGCGCCAGAAAGCGGCCGATCAAAAAGGCCAAAGCGGCCCCCGCCGTAGCTCCCACCGACACCGAGACAAAGCCCCAGCCCAGACCAAAAATAAAACCGGAGCCAATGGTGAGCGGCGCTCCGGGCAGCAACAAAACCGTGGCCAGTAAATACACTCCCATGAAAATAAGAATCCCGGCCCAGCCCAACTCGGCGACCCATTCATTAAAAGTCGTAAACCACTCCCCTACCGGCAGCACTTGGCTGGCCACAATCAGAGCGACAATGACCAATAGCAATGCCGCCAAACGCAGGCCATTTTTCTTTTCAGGTGTTTCCTTGGTTGTTTCCATGTGGATCGAGACGACTCGAGCCTAAGAAAATTCCCACCCCGATGGAATAAGATTCACTTCATGGCGTCTGAATAAGCAATGATACCTATGAAATATTTCAAAATTTTCTCCTTCCTCCTCTGCGCTGGCACTTTTCCGCTGGGACTGTCGGCTTCTACCCCTCCCACAGACCCGGGGGAACTTACACCCGTGACGGCCGGAAACAAGGTCCCGGCCATCACGATTCAAACCGCCAACGCAGAGGAGGTCAGCCTCTCTGATGCCCTGCAGGGACAAAAAAGCGTCTTGGTCTTTTACCGGGGCGGCTGGTGCCCCTTTTGTACCGACCAACTGCAGGACCTCCTCACCAATGAGGGAGATTTGCAGGCACTGGGGTTTCACCTTTACGGCATATCCCCGGACTCTCCCGCCTCGATTCAGGAAGGACAGGAAGAGTTGAACCTGCCCTTCACCCTCCTTTCCGATGCCGCCATGGAAGCATCCCAAGCCTTTAACCTGGCTTTTCAGGTCGATGAGAATACCCATGACCAATTGCTCTCCTACGGCATTGATATCGAAGCCGCTTCCGGCGAAACCCACCGCCTTCTCCCAATCCCTGCGGTGTACCTCATCGACGAGGAAGGAACCATCCAATTCGCCCACTATGATCCGGATTACCGGCAACGGCTTTCCGCCGAAAAAACTCTTGAAGCCGCCCGCCAATTGACCGATTAAGCCCGCTTTTTGTAATGCCCCACGATTTCCTCACTGAAGTTACCCAGCAATGGTATCACCCTCTTTATAAATTCGCTTACTCTCTTACCCGCAATCCCGACGATGCTCTTGACCTCACCCAGAATGCCTTTCACAAACTCGCCACCAAGGGACAAAACCTTCGTGAAAAGAGTAAGGTCAAGTCGTGGCTCTTCAGTGTGGTTCATCGGGAATTCATTGACCAATACCGCCGCCGGCAACGCTACCCGAACACTCCACTGGAGTTTGCTCCCGAACCAAAAACCTCCGAAAACAGCAGCCCGGGACGAGGCCTTGATCGCCAGAGAGCGGTTCAAGCCCTCTCCGAAATGGAAGAAAAATTTCGCGCACCCCTCACCCTTTTTTACCTCGAACAGTTCTCCTACCGCGAAATTGCCGAAGTTCTCGGCATCCCCATCGGCACCGTTATGTCCCGCCTTCGCCGGGCCAAAAACCACCTCCGGAAAGAACTGGAGGAAACCGATCAGAGCACGCCAAACAAAACCATAACCTTTCCCATTTCCTCCCATGGATAATCAAACCGCCAAAGAAATCCTCAGTGCCTACCGCGCCAACGGAGAAGACGCCAGCGATCCCCTTTTCCAAGAGGCTCTCGAACACTGCCGCCGTGATCCGGAAATGCAAAAATGGTTGGAGCAGGAGCGACAGTTCGACCGCGAGATGACCAACGCCCTGAGCGAAGTCCAAGCCCCTTCCGAGGGACTGCAAAGCATCCTGGCCACCCTCCCGCTGGACAACCGCCAATCCTCCCCCGGATCCCCTTTCACCCGGGCAATTACCTGGGGCGCTGGCCTCGCCGCCATTGCCGCCGCCATCATCTTTACCATGGTTATATGGATACAAGACCCCTCTCCGGAAATCACCCCTCTCCAACAAGCCACCTTCTCCATGCCCCAACTGGTGGAAAAATCGATGCCCCTGGATTTCCGTTCCCGTGATGCCGCCGACATGATTCAATGGTTGCAACGCCATGGGGCTCCCGTGCCAAAGGATATCCCCACCGCTCTCCTCTCCCGCCAAGCCGCTGGCTGCCGTATCTTTCAGGACGAAAACGGCCACAAAATCAGTTTACTCTGCTTTGAACATGAAGGAAAGCCGGTCCACCTCTTCGTCTTCGAAGCCGGGGCGGCGAATGATCTGCTGCAAAACCTTCCCCACAACGACTGGTGGCAGGAAAGCGATTGGAATTTTTACCGGACCGACAAAAACGAACAAACCATCGCCATCGCCAGCCAACTCAACCCCGGACTATTGGCCAATTTTCTGTAAGACTGGCGACATTACCTAAATCATCGCAAGTTCGTGCTAATCCCAAGATCTCCGACAAGGGTTAGGTGAACGGGGCATTTGTCAGCAATGGCTTTGAGACGCTGTCACTCATCTTCGCTTAAGTCCCCATCCAGAAGGGTCTCCCTTTTACCTTGATCCGTCGGTCCTGTTTTTGACCGTCCGTTTCCGTTATCTACATTGCTTTATTCTGAAGGCCGCACCGCCATCTTGGCGGTGTTCCGGATGCCCCCCAGAGGTAGCACCGCCATCCTGGCGGTGTATTCCGGCTGCCCACACAGAGGCAGCACCGCCATCCTGGCTGTATTCCGGCTGCCCACACAGAGGTAGCACAGCCATCTTGGCTGTGTATTCAGGAACAGCCCACACAGGCTGGAAGCCTATGCTACTTCTGTTTCCAACGGACGCCCCAGAGGCAGCACCGCCATCCTGGCGGTGTTCCAGCTGCCCACACAGAGGTAGCACAGCCATCTTGGCTGTGTATTCCGGAACACCCCACACAGACTGGAGAAGCCCAGGCTGCCTATTGGTTGCCAATCCATCCATCTTGCGTGATTTACCGAAAGAGACTACGGATGGCACTATGGCTGTAATCTTTGCCCAAATCGCTCTGGTCATTCAGGCCCCAGTGATAATCCTGGTAGGTCACCCGGAAATTTCCGGATAGAAAATCCTGATACTCCTCCGGACCAAACCGACGCAGAACATTTTCGATGGAATGGGAACCGGTGAAATCCTCGGAATACCAGCGGAAAATCCGGGAAACTTCCACCGTGCTGCGAAAGCGTCCGGTATCGTATTCATTCAAATCCTCCCGGGCAAGCCAGGTCCGATAACGCTCCTCCATTTGATCTTCCCAGGTGTCAGCACGGTAGGCGCTATTCAGCAAAGGAGGGCAACTCCGGGCGGCACAAACGACCACCGAATGGACTTTCCAACCGATGATCGGCCGGAGCATTTCATGTTCAATATCATCGACACTGACCTTCTGCCCGCCGACCAAGTGGTGCTTTCCGTCAAAGGGGTCATCCAACAGACGGATGCTCTCCGTAGGGTAATGATCGAGAATGAACTCAATGGTGAAGGCATTGTAAGCGTTGATCAGGGAGGCAATTTTATCGTCCCCTTCCGCCGCCTCTTCCGGCCGGGGAGCAAATTGGGCCAGATACGCCTTCAAGGCTTCGACATCCTCCCCGGAGTTTTTCCAGCCACCATAATCAACCAGCCCCCGGTCATCAACATACTCACCGAGCAACCGGTCCCATTCCTCATGGTCAATGCCCGCCGGAACATCCGGCAGAGCCCAAAGCCCGGCACTCAAGCCGGAAAATAAGAAAAAGACAGCAAAGCTTTTGCCCAGAAAGCGTGCGATACTTGGTACTTTCATAAAAACATATAGGTTGAACATTCGACAGGAAACATCGTTTTGATGCCTACTCAACCGGACGAAAGAAAACTTGTTTTATTTCCGAAAGATTCCCCTGCTACAATGTAACCTTTACTTAGCTTTGATCGAGCTTCCTGGAAAGACGCTTCGGATCCCGGAGCATTGATTCAACAATATCAATATAGATGGTTTTGCCTCGAACGATGTAATAAACCGCGACTGGGAATTTTTTGACAAAAACCCTTCGGTATTCATGACGAACAATGCGGGGAGCTGTCGGAAACCGTAATAACCCTTCGATAGAAGCATCCAGGCAGAGCATAAAATACCCCCCTAGCCCTGCCTCTTTATTTTCATACCAACCGAACAATTCAACAATCTCGCTTTGCGCTCCGCTGCGAACAATGACTTCATAACTCATCGACCAGCATCCACTTTGGCTTTAAATGTTTTCCATGATATGCCCTCATCTGGATTTTTTTGGAATTCCATGTATCGCTTATCCAGCAATTTTTCTTGGTCTGAGGTCAATTCGAGATCGCTTGATTCAGCAGCAACATCATCCCATAAATCATTAATCAATAAGAGTTTTTCCGCCCGAGAAAGATTTTTAAGTTCGGTTGTTAGCATACTTTTAGAATAAAGTTTTCGCAGATTTCTGCAAATTTTATTTTCCCAAAGTCACGAAATCCGTTGAAACCCGGTCATCAACAATAGGTTGACCTATGCGCTCAAAATAATCGACAGCCTACGCGGTGGTCCGAAATCTACAGGCTGGAAGCCTATGCTACTCCTTTTCCAACGGACGCCCCAGAGGTAGCACAGCCATCCTGGCTGTGTTCCGGCTGCTCACACAGGCTGGAAGCCCGTGCTACTTCAAATGCAGCCACCGCCCACACAGGCTGGAAGCCTATGCTACTCCTGTTCGCCGTACTCTACGGAAACAACGAACGATCTCAGTGACCAAACCCTTTCCTCGCCGTCCTACGTTCCCGGTGTCGGCACATTTCAGGATTGATAAAAACAGTTTTCCAGCAAGTCTCAGAAGATGCCTTCAACACCGTTCATGGATCAACTTTCCCCGGAGCTTTTCTGGGATACCGATCCGACAGCCCTTGATCCTGAACGGCACGCTTCCCATTGCATCATTCGCATTGTCGAGAGAGGAACCCGGCAAGAGGTGCGGGCCGCCTGGTCTTATTACGGGGAAGATCGGGTGCGGGGAATCCTCCTCAAGGCACCCGCCCTTTCCGGGGTAAGTGTCCGCAAAAATACCGTCACCGGAAAGACGGATGGCCCGTCTTCCTCATCGTGGCCACCGACTTCCAGTACCTCACTCTTCCTCTTCTTTTTGCAATGCATCTTCCGCGGGTCCTCCAAGCTTGAGAACTGTCAGGCCACCTCACCCAGTCGATCAACGACGCTTGGCGAGTTTCTGCATAAGTTGCTCAAAGGTTAAAAAGGAATGATCGGCTTTCAATTGCATCGGGACTCTTTGCGCCTTCTCGGTCAAGGTGGGTATGACCCAAGGACATAGGTTACATATATAAGTCGCCTATGCCTTGGAAAAAAACCGAACCTATGAATGGGCATGACCCCTTCGGCTGTTCCCGTAAAATCGTATTTCAGGGCCCCAAGTGTAGTCTATGCTATGGACTATTGAGTACCTTGATCGCAGATCTAAAAGAGAGCACCACCAATTCCATAATACATTTTCCAATAATCATCCTGATAAATAAATGACCACATTACTCCTTGTTTACTAAAACCAGCACTCTCCGATGAAATCTCTAGATAAAAAGCGATCATTAATTCGCCCTCAATCTTCCTTAAGGTTAAAATACTCGTAGGACTAATCGTCATTTGAATGAGTTGTTCAATTAAATCATCCTTAGTTTGATTTTTTATTTCCTCTTTTTTAAAATCATAACGATTATCTTCCCTATTCAAATAAGCGAAATCCTTTGGATGGGGTACGTTGGTCGCCGTTGGATGATTTACCATTTCAATAAAGTCTGATAAAGCATGATATGCTTCCGGATACTGGTTGATTAAAGTAATGGCTTCCCGATATCGATCACTGAGTTTCTTAGAAATGAAGAGGAATTTTTTCCCGTCCTCCGTTGTTCCAAAAAGGCCAAACTCATCTCCCCATGGCTGAGGCCATAAGGCTGGCCCTTCGTATGAAAATTTCCGCAAGGCAATTCCTCCAATCTTCTCGCCCGTATCCGGCCTTCCTCTGGCAGCATAGCTCGCCTCAAAACGAGGATTCATGGCGGCTAAAACGAATGTGTAATCCTCCACGATGAATGCTTTCTCATCCTCGCTCAAGCCATCGTCAGCAAAGACGAAAAACAATTCGACGTCTTCAATCTCCATGGGAAATGAGCCAATCTTTTGTTCGGAAAAAGCAAGATGAAGTGATCCAACAAGGAACAAACCGAATAACAGGTAGATAGATTTCATTTTCATAGGTTAATCATTTGGAGGGCATTCCCCTGGATTTAAAATTGGTGAACCATCCACAATCGGCGGACGCACTTCGAGATATTGTTTAAGATAGTACCCTTCATGCAGAATAGGACCGGATAAATTTGAGCCACCTGTTCCTGAAACTGGATTACCGTCTAATTGAGCGGCCTGAATGAATGGTAAAACATCCTGAAAGAAATGATTACCAGTTGTCATTAAATTAATTGGAGCAACTCGATCAGCTGTGCCGGCACTTATATCGGCTCTGAGGAGACTGATCGTAGATCCATTGACTTTATAAATAGCTTGATGGCCTGCACCATTTTCTACTGCCCTTGATCTCATCTCAACATCACCATCCGGATGATAAAAACTATCGTAATCGCCTTCTGGATCAAACCATAAATCACAATTTTCAGGATCATCAGGGCTTTCAATTTCACCATTACTCAATATAAGGCTTCCATAAACTGGCGGTAATTGTTCTAGCCAACCCATATTGTCTTTTTGATCGGAATACCAAGTATCGAAGGCGGTCTTTGTCGCTTCAGGAATAACGGTGATAATGAGATAGTCAATTATGCTGTCTTCATTAGAATCCGCAGCTACCTGTATATTAAACCGTCTGAATAAATTGTCTGACAACGAATCTCCTAAATCAAGCTCATGATCACTTGTCCACTCGCCTTCGTCAACTCGCCAATGGAGGTGATCGTGAAAGATCCTTTTCAAATCAGAATCGTCGTAACCCACAAGGAATTTTGCCATATCAAGATCGTCATCACTCCAAATTACCGAAACTGCTTTTTCATAAGGGGCGTAATGGTCTGCTTCCTCCTGTTTGGTATCCATGTTTAAATCATGCGGCTTATCTGGCCCTGCCGTCGATTCAGAAAATGTTTCGAACTCAGTTTTAACCAATCGAACCGTGGTAATTTCCGGATTGTCTCCTCCATAAACCTCTCCTTTGCCGTCCGGGCCAGAGAACTCCTCTCCGGGGTCAGTTTCTCCTTCTTCCGCGGTCTGGCGCCGCTGATGAGAAGACCAGTCGTTGGTCTCAATCATTCCACTCCCCGCTTCAGTCTGCGGAAACTCAATCTCCCACTCCATCGGGAAATTTTCGTCGATTTTCGACAAATCGATGGTTATTTTCAAATTGAGGGTTTTTTTCAAATCGTTTTCTTTATCAGAAAATTTCCAGTCCGAAGGACGATTAGTATCCGGCCAATCAATGGAGTCAATGTCTTCCACAATGTATTTCATTTCGTCACCAACTCCCCGGGATTCCTCACCATAACCCGTCAAACCCTCTGGTGGAATCTCAAGGGTAAAAATAAGGTCTCCACTATCACCTGTAATCAAAAAAACAATATCGGTGGACGCTTCGCCGTTGTCAACAAGAACCCGGTGACTGTCAAGGTAGTTGTC
>JAIUMY010000034.1 GCA_022565335.1 Opitutales bacterium | reverse complement strand
GAAAGGATAAACAACAACCAGGGTTCAACCAAGGCACGAAGGGCACGAAGAGGGAGGGCGAGGGTCTCTCCGCGCTGGCTGTTTTGTCGGAGGGAGTTCACCTCCCGATTGGCTGTTGTAGCCGACACGTCCCGCCATAGCCTTGGCGAAGGAGGAAGACGTGAGATTTTGGATGGCTGTTTACGTAGTCGGGCTGATTCATCGCCCGATCCGCGGCGGAGACGACCTGGCGTACTTTCAAACGCATCCAACGTCGGGGGAGATCCTCGGAGGTTCGTGAATTTCCAGCCGATTTGTTCGGGAGGTAAACTCCCTCCGACCAGATGCCAGTCGCGATCTTTTTCCCGATTTTGGGAGGCGATTTCCATTTCAGACAAAAGTTTCTCAAAATTGGGCAAAGACAAAAAAGGTTATTTCTGGTTTACTGGAGGCTCACCTCAAAAGGAGATACTACGTATGACCACAAAAATGACGATGGCTAAACTGGAGCTGGTGGATGAGAATCATCCCCGCGCCCAACAAGTTGCGGTGCTGGACTCGCCCGGCACATTGAAGACGGCTTTTGCCGAAATCCCCGAAGCGGGAGACGACGAAATCCGGGTAAAAATCAAATGGGTGGGTATCTGCGGTTCGGACCTCGAGGCTTTTCGCGGAACCCGACAACCGGAATTTATGAGCACCCCTACGCGCTTGGGCCACGAGGTTGCCGGGGTGATCGATCAGGTCGGCAAAAATGTTCATGGGCTGAAGGAGGGTGACCAGGTCACATGCCGTTATGTTTGGGGTGCTTTTGCCGAGTACATTGTCTGCACACCCTTTAACGTCAAAGTCCTGCCGCCGGAATTTCCCTTGTTGGAAACCAGTCTGATCGAGATCCTTCCCGGCGTGATCCATGCCGCCGAATTGGGCCAAATCAATCAGAACAAAACGGTGCTCATCACCGGACAGGGGGTTAGTGGATTAGTGCTGACCCAGATCATCGCTCTTTATAGTCCGAAGGCTCTGGTCGTGACCGATCTGCGGGACCGCAACCTCGAGTTGGCGCGCAAATACGGAGCGACCCACACCTACAAAGTACCCACTCCGGAAACCCCGACGATGGATGTCGTGGGGAAGGATTTTCCGGACGGGTTTGATGTCGTCGTCCCCTGCCTCTTGGAAGGGGATGGTATGGTGGACTCGCTCGATTGTTTGGCGACTTGTGGCAAGATTGTGATGTATGGCTGCATCGGGACCTGCAACCAGCCTTTTGATTTCTTTAAACTACACCGCAAGCGCGGCGAAATTCTCTCCACCGAGCCCAAGCGTGATGTGGATATGAGGAATTACTTCCAAACCGGGGTGAACTGGGTGCTTGACGGCTTGGTGAATACCTCGGAAATGATCACTCACAAATTTCCCTTGAAAGATATCCAAGCGGGGTTTGATCTCCGCAATGATACCTACAACGACGCCATTCACGTCTTAATTGATTGCGAACGCTCATGAAGATTACCCATCACTTTGATCAACCCTCCCTTCCGCTTTCGGTGGAATGGCGCTGGACGGGGTTCACCCCGGCCACCCTTTTGCTTGGCGACGATATGAAGCAGACTCTTCGTTATCTCGGAGCGGTTCCGCGCCGGGGGGTCAACTACCTTCGTATCCATTACCTTCTCGAGTTGGTGACCGTAAAAAATCCCGCCGGGGAACGTCCGGTTTATGACTGGAGCCGTTTGGACGAAGGGTTCGATGTGTTGATTGAAAACAATCTCACCCCTTTTGTCGAACTCATGGGCAACCCTTCGGGGTATTTCAACGATTTCAAGGATCCGGTGCAAAAGAAGGGGTGGAAGCAATTCGTCCGGGATCTCGCCTTGCATGTAATGGACCGTTACGGGCGTGAGGAAGTCGAAAAGTGGTATTTCGAAACCTGGAACGAACCCGATCTGGGATGGTGGAAACAGGACGACGAAGCCTTCTTGATTTATTATGACGGCTGTTCCGAAGGTCTCAAAGAGGCCAATCCCAAACTCCGTTTCGGCGGTCCGGGAACGGCGGGCAATCTGCATCCCCGGCTCACCAAATTGCTGGCTCATGTGGATAGCGGGACCAACCACTACACGGGAGAAAAAGGCGTCCGCATGGACTTTCTCTCGGTGCACGAGAAGGGGGCTTGGTTCAGTAAACACGATATTCCCGTATCGCCCGAGGATATGGTTTTGCGCACCCGCAAGCTATTGACTTATTTGCAGGAAAATCATCCCCGTTTGCTTTCGTTGCCATTGATGAACAATGAGTGCGATCCCCAGGTGGGTTGGAAAGATCCGCATACCTGGCGGGCGACCTCCTATTATCCGGCCATTATGACCAAGGGACTTTTGGTCAATCTCCAGGCCTTGGTGGATGAGGATGGGTGTAACTTCGTGGTTTTCGGTAATGACAATGGATTTCTCGGAGAGTGGGGGCAACGAACCCAGTTGACTCGCTTTGCCCGCAACGGAAAAGAGGACTGGCAGTTCGATTTCATTAAAAAACCCGCCTTGTCCTTGATGACCGGCCTGAGTCTTTTGGGGGACCAACGGGTGCCCGGAACGGTGGAAAGTGATGGGTCGCTTTGGTCGCTGGGCACCACCTTTGGTGAAGAGGGTGCCTGTGCGCTGATGTGCCGTGCGGACAATCGTCCGCGGACCGGCGACCGCGCTACTCCGGTGCGTCATGTATGGGAAGGGTTGAAACCCGGCACCTACACCAGGGTTTCCTACCGGATCGATGAAAACCACGGCAATCCCTACCGGGTTTGGGAGGAGGACCAGCCGTTCTTCCCGGGACCGAATCGATTGCCCCCGTTGGAATTGATCAAGGCCATGCGCGAGCAACAGGAGTTGACCGCCGATGCGTCACCCGCCGAGGTGGAAGTTGGTTCCGATGGCCGATGGGAGGAAGTGGTGGAGCTACCTTTGCCGGGGGTGCATTTTACCATGCTCCTGCGAAAGGAAGCCTTCGACGAACCTTCGGCCATTGAAGGGTTACGGGCCGAACCGTATCCGGGAATTCATGACGACGAAAATATCCTGCTCACCTGGACGCCTTCGGAAAGCCGGGCGACCCATGATGCGATCGTGGAATGGCGAAAAGATTCCGGGGCTGCCTGGGAGAAAATTCCCCATCCCCCCATCCTCGACGGTAGTCTGGTACACGTGCGGGAACCCTTGGCCGACGGCGCGGAATACCGCGTCCGGGTAGTCGATGTCTGGGGTCGTGAAAGCCAGAATTCCGAAATAGTCAAAGGGTGACCGATTGACTGTAGGGATAGGACTCACCTGCCAGGCGGCACGGCCTTCGGGCTTGTGTGTGGCTATGGTGTTGCCGAGGCCTCCGTAGTGTTGCGAGCAGGGACATAAAGTCCCCGCTCGCTGTCGATAAAGGGCGACATTTCCGTTTTCCGAAGCATTGCGCACAGGGGCGTAAAGCCCCCGTTCGCGGTTTGCCCGAAGCGGGGACCTCGTGTCCCTGCGCGGAGTACTTTAAACCAGGCCCGAAGCCGACCCCTTCCTCAGCGTGGCTACTCCGATCCCCTGGCCAAAAAGGCGGATGTCGATTTCATCTTGAGAAAGAATTTTTGCCGGGACTTCATTGTCGGAGGGGCTTTACGCCCCGATCTGGAACGGGTTGAGTCGTCAAGCTCTTTTCATAATCCCTTGAGTCGGGGGATAAACCCCCTCCGACAATAGTTTCATTTGCCGCCAAAGGCGTCATCTTTCTCGCGAGGCGAAAAAGAGCGGAGAGGGAGGAATTGGACTCGCTTCGCTCGGCCTTTGGGATTATGCCTTCTTCTTTTAGTGCTCTAACAATGTTTATTCATCCCAGCATCCTTGAAAGCGGACGACGAAATTCATCAGGTTCAGGGGCGTGATGAGCTTATGCAAAATAAGCGAGATAATGGCGTCATTCCCTTCGATAAACTCTTCTTCGCGATAATTTTCAAATACTTTGGGGTAGTCTCTTGGATAATCATTTGGAACGTCCCATTCAATGATTTCGGAAAGCGATTGGACTCTTTCCGGCATGGACAATTCTCTCAAGTAATCGCCACCCATACCAAGACGGATCATCAGGAGATCGTGGCAAATCGGTATTTTTAGCCGATTTGACATCCAAACATGATCGCCTCGCAAATCTTCTTCGGTGACCTCCTCCAGAGCAAGAAGGTGATGAAGGAATTCTGCCCTGGAAAACTTTCCCTTCGGCCCCACAATTTCCCGGAGGCCAAGATCAAGGAATCGCAGAACACGGATTTTCATGTTTTCTGAATGGAAAGTGGGGCTAACCTTCGGAAATGCTTTTGAGAAGGGCATCCTGGGCATCGCGGTAAAATTGGATGTCCACTTTGGTGGCCATGTCGTCCGAGAGATCAAAAAGCTGCTTTCGGCAGTTGACGGGCATGAGGATTGCGGTAGCTCCCTTTTCAACAGCGATTTCAACCATTTCGACGGCGTTGTGAACTGGTTCAATAGATCCGCCGAGGTTGATTTCCCCAATCACGACCAAACCTCCCCGAATGCTTTTTCGCAACAAGGCGGTACACAGGGCGAGAAGACTACCGACTCCCAGCTTGGCTCCACTTTTGGCGGCATCAAAGGCCCGCAACTGCACCGTAAACTCATGTTGCCGGGGATCTTTGTCTCCCACCAACTGCGCCGCGCGGGCGTAAAGGTTTTGCTGGGCATAGCCTACACTTTCCCGGAAGGCTGGAGGGACCGGTTTGTTGAGGATTTTCAGCCCGTTCCCTGTTCCCACATTGATTTCCAAACGGTAAAGACCGGGGTGTTCAACATCGGAGGATCCGGGGCTAATTGCCCAAACTTGCCCTGGTTCTAATGGGTCGTCGCCGATGCTGCTTTCACTGCGCAACTCCGGGGTAGAGACGAATTTTTCTACCCCTTCCAACCCCATGATATAACTGAAATGCGTGTTTCTGAATTCCGCCGCACCAATACGCTTTTGTTGCTCTTTAACCCGTCGCCGGGCTTCCAAGGCTATCCGAACAACCCATTCGAGGTCCTCGTCGGGGATTTCCTCCGATTCGCCGGGGAACAATAGTTTGAGCAAACCGCTGGTCGTTTTATGAACCGCATTGACATCCCGCCCGGAGAGAGCGCCGCCAAAGCTGACCCGATTCTGGATAGCACTTAGCCGGGTTTGGGAACGAAGCTGAGTCCAGCACTCGGAGAGGAAATCGCTCACCAGACCAAAGTGATCGGTGAGGATCTCCTTACCAATCTTCGGCACATCCCAGCCCGGAAGATAGGCATGAAGCCGATCCATGAAGGCGGTATCATTGCGCATTTCCGGAGGCATCGGGCCAAAGAGGTGGCCGATTCTTTGCTGATGCTCCACATCCACATCAAAGTTACCGACCAATACGATGCTACCGTCGGCCCGGATACTTTCTTTCCCCCGGCTGAATTCCCCGGACTCCATGTAGCCTTTCATGATATTGACACCGTCCTTCTGATCGAAAGAAACCCCCGAAACTTCGTCAAAGCAGACCACATCGTATTGGCAGACCAGTCCCCGTTGGCCGTTGCTATTGTTGACGAACATCTTGGCGACGGTTGCCTTTCCCCCGGAAATGAGATGGGCATACGGGGAAACCTGTTGAAAGAGATGGCTTTTCCCCGTGCCCCGGGGACCGAGTTCAACCAGATTGTAGTTCCGTTCGACAAAGGGCACCATTCTCAGGAGCAAGGCGATCTTTTGCCGCTCACGCAGGGGCTCTGGCTCAATGCCAATCGACCGAAAGAGTAAGGTAATCCATTGCTCGGTGGTGAATTCGCGTCGGGCCTCCGCGAGCACATTCAGCACATCCCGCTTGGATAACTGAATTTCCCGGATGCTTTGAATTCCAAAGGGACGTCCATTGGCTTCCTGGGAAATGGAGGCGTCGTAGCTCAGCGTGACTTCCGCGTAAAAGCCCCCGGTAAGCATACGTTCGTGATTGCGGACTTCCTCGGGCGAAATTCGCACATCGTTGAGTCTTAGGCTCGGTAATTCGGCGAGGTAGGAGTCGGTTCTGGCGTCGAGGCGAGCGGTCAGCAAGTCAATGATTTTCACCTCCCCATCTTCTCTCGCCCGGGCCTTAAATAATTCCTCTTCCCCAGCTTTGACGGTTTTGGATTTTAACTGCCTTTGCACAATCTCAAGACCTTCACTGATCTCCTCGTCGTCCACGCTGGCGCAATATCTGCCGAGCAGAAACTCCACGACATAAGTGGGCACGGGGAATTGCCGACTGAACATTCTCACCAAGTCCTTGCGGACGAGGTAGCCCTCCAGGGTTTTCGCTGCCAGTCTATCGAGTTCGTCAAGTTGCGCCATGGTTAGGTATCTCCGATCCGGGTTTCAAATTGGGCAAGAAGTTCATCGTTCTCACCTAAAACTAAAGTATAGGCTTTGGTGTCGATCAGGCTGTCATCTTCCACCACCACCGAGGCCTTGCCATCTTTAAAGCTTTTAATTTGTCGGGCCAGGGAGCTACTGGCGTCGCCCGCGTGCTGGCGCACATCCAGGCGGAGGTCGGTGTCAGCACCCTCGATCTCAACGGTCAATCGCATCCCCCGCCAGACCGTGTTGGTGACCTGAATGCTACTTCCCAACGTGTTGGCCGGCCGGAGGGTGAAGCGCTCCGTCAGGCACTCCTGTAAGGAAAGGCCCCCATGCGTATATTCCCGGCTTCGACCATAGCAGTTCACCCCGCCCGCCAAGGCAAAACTGTGCACCGGGTTCCAGAACCACGAATAATGGGCTTCCTCGCTCTTCGCCCCCGGTTTGAGAGCCGCACATCGGCCCCAGGTATTCTCCGAGAGGTTGCTGTTGAGCTTGGTGGTCGGTAAGCCACCGGGTAGGGCGAGAAAACCGTGATCGGTGACCAATTCGATCCGCTTCCATCCCGCCTCCAATAATTGCTGAATGCGCTCTTCGATATCCTCAAGCAGGCCCTCTAGGTTCCGCGCAAATTTACCGACATCCGCATGGCCTTCCGCGTCGATATCACCCGTTTGTGTCCATGCCTTGCCGTTGGGATCTCCGGTTTCGTGGGCGGTCAGGAACTGCCAGCCCTGGTCGAGCAGAAGTTTCTTGAAGTGATGTCCGCCTTTGAGTGATTTGCCCGTCGCTTTGACGACCGGATCAAAGTCAGCGCTGACGTTCTCTCCGATAATCTCTTCGCGAACAGGGGAAACAGCGGGCTTGGCCGTTGCGGTGACACTCGGCAGGGCCGACCAGGCAGGTTGCCGATCCACCGTAACCGGTTTTTGCCCCAGCCTCTCCGCCAGCTTCTGGGCGAGATCGAAACGAAGGCCGTCCACAAAGAAAACAATCATTCCCGCCTCTGCATCAGGGAACGGGGGCGTGTCGGCTTTCGATCCGGGATAACCCCGTTGGGTGACGAGCGCCTGCAGTTTGCGAGCCCCTTCCTCCAACCACGGCAGATAGATGGCCTGCAAAGTGCCTTGAACCGCTTCGAGTGGCCCGCCTTTGGTGACCAGCTTACTGGCCTGGAGGGCCGCCCAGTCAGCCTGCCAACCGCTGGTTCGATAGATCGCCACCATGTCTTCCAGGGAGGGGACTCCGAGGGACTGTTCGCTGATACGGGCAACTACGGCCAACTCGCCAATCGCGAGGGCCAACGGGCTCTGCCCTAGCTGCGTCCACACCCATGACCGGCGTTCGCCGTGCTCCCGGTCGAGTTCGAGCACGCGTTTTCTCGCCTCATGGGGAGACAGAGAGGCTATTTTCTTCAAAGCGGCCTCCAAATCCTGTTCCTTGCTGGCATTCAACTGCGGCCAACCGCTGGGGTCAGCAAAGAGGTCGTTGGGAATCGGGCAACGTTCGATCAGACCCGCAATCAAGGGATAGCGGGTAGGCGCTTCCATGTAGCGCTGCCAAACCGGCGACCAGGGACCTTCATGCCCAGCCAACTTTTCCGCCGCGCTGAGTTGGCCCTCCTTGCCCGGATCAAAACCCATTTGCGAGCGGGTAACTTCGACGAAGGCCTGCCACTCGGTTTCGCCCATGGACTTGGTAAAGGCATCCCCCTGGTCGATCCACTGCAGCAGATCACGAGTCGGATCTCCGCTGGTGAGGAGCCGATTAAAAAAGTCACGGTCCAACCGCTTCCCGCGCAGCAAGTCCACTTCCTCGTCGATAAGTCGATAAAGGGAAAGCTGCATCGCCCGCTTGGCATCGGCGTCTTGGGCAACATCCAGACCAAGCCCACCCTGGTCTGATTTCAAAAAGGCCAGAATCGTCCAATCCTTCGCATTGATCTGTGACCATAGGCAACCCCGATATTGAAGTTCCGCGAGAGGTTTCAATTCCTCCGGGCAACTCTCGACCGCGCGCAAATCCTGTCGTCCGACTCCCGGAAGGTAAATGATGGGAATAGGGGGATGGGGAGTTGTGCCGGTCTTGTGGTAAGCATTCTGAGCCTCCTCGACAGCTTGGGTAAACGCCGGATCGGCCTTCTCCAGGCAATGGCCCACCAGCGCTGCCCGCAGCCAGATCGCCGGACCACGACGGGACCCGGCATCATATTTGCCCAGAACACAAAGTTCCGGCATCTCCTCCTGGAGTCTGGGGATGATCGCTTCCCACTGGCGTTCTTTGTCGGGCCACAGTATGCAGGCAGGCGGCACCTGGATCTGTGCATTGAAGACCGCTGCTGCACGGACGGCCCGGATCAGTTCGTTGATTATCAGTGCCATCTTGTTTGAGCCCTCTGTGTAGGTTCATCGGGGCATTTAAAGGGGCAAAATGCCTCAATAAAATGCCCCATTAAAGTTTGGTGGCTTCGCTCCTTCTTTCGCTCAATGCTAAAGTTCATAAAATGCCTCCAGTTCTTTTAGGATTTCCGGAACGGTCGTGCCGGGGACACCCAATGCTTTCAGATCGACAGCGTCATCCCTCAACCGCTCGAAAGCCTGCGAAAGGTCGGTTCGGATGGTTTCAGCGATGCCCATTTTCATGCTAAGATCGAGTATCGTGTAGAGTCGGAAAATATCGTTTTTGTGCTTTTTGATATCCTTTGAATCTATTTTCTCTCCGGCTTCTTTCCGTTCCCTCAAGTCGGTGTAAGCCCTCGCTTTCAGGGGGATCAAACATTCCGGACCGATGATGGTCAGCCCGTCGATCTCCCGCTTACGTTCGTGGATCAGGTGGTAGTAGGCATCATCGAGGAGAATTGCAGACAGGCTCGATACCTCGTCTTCGACTGGGATCGGGGTCAGTTGGGAATCGTCGGCGATCTGCAGGGCATCCGGGACCCTGGAGAAGAGTTCCAGCATTTCGGGGAACTCCGGATTTTTCGGTTTGTAGAAACGATAAAAGAGTCTTTTCCCCGTGCTCTTTTGACGGTGCTCGTAGCCCCCGGCTTTCACATACTCCCAGAATTGTTGGGCAAACACCTTGTCCAGTGCCTCAATGCAGAGCACGATATCGAGATCCTTCGTTCCCCTGAATTCGACCCCGAGTTCCTCCATCGCCAGCGAGGAGGCCGTTCCGCCAATCAGGACGTAGCGGTCCGTAAAGTCCGCGAAGTGGGTTTTGAATGATTCGATTCCTTCTACCATTTTATCGCCTCCAATAATTCATCGAGTGCTGCTTCGACGCGCTCGTCGTTTGTTTCCGCCAGGCTTAGATAGAGCGACAGGGGATCGACACGGTCGTTTTCACTGAGAAGCTTCGGATCATATTTCCAAATTTCCAGCTCAAGCGGAGCCATGTCGGACGAAGCCTCCGGAATAATGCGAAGCTCCGCGTCTCTCTGTAGGGTTTTCCATTCTTTGCTGGTCAGTGCTCGAACCTTGGATGAAGGCTCCACCAGCATCGACTGTTCGGATAAAGCGCTGAGGCCAGCGATCATTCCAATTGGCAAGTCCACATTTTCGACGAAGACACGATTCTGAATGGGGGAACGTAAAACCGGTCTGGCTTTTTTCCAAAGTTCGCGCCCGGTCATCTTAAATTGCACCTGTTTCTCCCGACCTTCGGTCTTAATCTCGACGAGTGCATGCGCTTCGAGATCATCAATCGCCCGGCCCATCGTCACTTTATTCGAGTTGAAGCACCCCGCCAGCGTCGTGGCGGTCCAGGTCTCACTGGTGAATTTCCCGAGGAGCCTCGCCAGTAGCACCATTTGGGCGGAAGGGCTTAGCTTGGGGCTTTTTTTACGAACTCCCCGCAGGTGCTCCCGAAAGTCGATTCCCAGATCCGGCAGGTAGAGTTGATTTCCCGGCACGATGAAAGGCACTTTCTGCTCGATCAAGCGTTTGCGGTTGTAGGCCTCCAGCCCTTGCGCGATGTAAACTCCGGCATGACCATGGTTCTCGTCAATCCAAGCAAGGTGCTTGGCCAACCTGGCCGCAGAGAATTCCTCGGCACCCTTTGCTGCAATCGCGATCAATTTGTGCCCTAGCAGGACGACCTCCGAAAATTCATAGCCGCCCCGAATGGCATAAGGGATGTTCCGAGAAGCTTCCCAATCCGAAAACGAGGCGCGGATGCCAATGGTCTCGCCAAGGTATTGGTTGACAGCGTTTTGGAGGTCAAAGGTCATATTAGTAACATTAAATGCGCACGATAACAGTTTGAGTGTTATTGTGCAAGAAAAGAGTTACTTTGGTTGCTTGGGCTCATTTAGTTTTGCTTGATTTCCGACGAAGGATTTGAGCCTCGCGTCGCGAGCAAGGTCGTTTTGAGATAGTCTTCAGTTGCTTCAAAAACCGGCTCAGTGTCGTTGACCTTTTTCATGAGCGGAATGACTTTTTTACGTATTCCCATCCCCCGTGAATCGACATAGCCATAGTCTCGGAGGACATCCATAATCATCGGGTTTCTCGGGGAACGTTGACCATCAACCATCTTTTTGACGGTCATTGAATTTTGGAGCTTACCTGGACTGATTACTTCAAGTCGCCCCTCATAGACAGTTACGTCTATATCAACAGCTTTCGTCCAGTCGCGATGAGCCACTGCATTCAAGACAACCTCTCTAATTGCTTCCCTGGGGTAAAGATGTTGATGCTCACGACGTAGGCCTTCATCCACAACGTCACTTTCAACGGTGATAAACGGTTCGATTTGTTTGGCGAACACCTCGATCAGACCATCGTCAACAATCTCTTTTTCGCCCGAATCTGTAACCTGCCACCTTGCGACAAGAGGGCCATCAAGGACGGCATCAAGCTTTGCTGCATATTCCTTTTCGGAACCTTCAAAAACAGACAGCCGTATGCCTGCTTGCCGAAGGTAGCGACGAGGTTTGATTCCGAAACATACCAGACCGCCTACTGAGCAGACCTTACTGCCTTGCGAATCCTCCGCCATAAACCCCATGCCGACTAAACGATCAATCCACTTTTCCCGTTCTTCGCCATTAGGAACATCAGGATCCTCCATAATCTCTGTGAGATAAAATTTTATGCGCTCCAAATCGAGATTGCTAAAACTACTACCGGGAACCGGCATCACTTCAACATGAAGCAGGCCACCGCTTTCAAATAAGCGGAGTTGCTGCTCGCGGCTGGCTAACTCAGACCGGTCGCCTAGTCTGATGTAAGTATCCTCACGGTTATTGTGACGAACCACATAAGGCTTTGAAATGCCCCTGCCAATGGTGACAATGGCAACTTTTCTTTCGGGCTCAATTTCGATCTCCTCGTAAAAAGGGATCATCTGAGGGTGAACCTTATCTCGGAATACGTTGAGGACCCACTCCTGCGTATTCTCACGCTGGATGCCCGTCACCGAGCCATCATCCTCCACACCGAGAAGGATGCGTCCACCTTCGAAGTTGGCAAAGGCAACGATCTCCTTAGCAAGCTGCTCAGGTCTGATGTCATCACGCTTGAATTCGACACCCGAGCTTTCGCCGTTGGAAATAATTTCAAGTAATTCTGATTTTAACATAACGTTCTAAAAACCATATTTTGCTTTGCGTTGATTAAATGCCGATCTCCCGCCCTCAAGGATTTCGGCTGCTTTTTCCTTAACCTTGGGCACGTCGATTGCCCCTTGAAACTCGGGTGGCATGCTCGCTTTGTCATCAGTCGCATCAAAGACGCCAATCCATTCAGCGTCACCGAAAACCGGAATATTTGCGTTGTGGGTAGCGAAGATGAACTGGCGTGCGATCTTTGCTGATCTAAGCTCTGTCACGATCCTGTCGGCAATGAAGGCGTTGTCCAAATTGTCTTCAGGCTGATCCATAATCAAGGGATCCTTGTTCTGGAGCAGCAAGAGATGGAGAATTGCCGTGCATTGCTGGCCGGTAGAAAGTTTTCCCAGAGGACGGAAGCTTTCAGCCGATTCGTGTGCCGTATTCAGTTCAATCGAGACTCTATCAGGTAACTCAATCTCTTCTAGCTGTAAGATCTTCTCTTGAGGCAGACGAGCCAAAGACTCGGCGACACTCGGCGTAATTCCCCAGCCTGAGTTTTGAAGAGCATATGCACCCTGCCTTATGAGTTGGGATAACTTTACAGGAGAGAAATCGTCTACCTCATCGACCCATTTTAGTCGTCCAGCTCCCACATTCTCCATCTGGCAGCTCAATAAAAACTGAGTTACATTCTTTCTCTCAGCTTCCGGGGCGACGGTCAGCCGCATTTTTCCTTTGAGCTTGCGGTTGAGTTTTTTCAAAGAGCGGTCGAAGCGGGCGGAACGCTCCGCTCGGATTTGAGAAAGGTCGTTCAAAATTGTCTGGCGCTGTTGGGCAAGTTCGGTTTGTAGCCTCTTGCGACTCTCTATCAGTGCCTTCTTCGGGCGGATACGCTCGATGTCCTTCAGGAGGTTTTGAAATTCAATACCGACCTCCCGGCCAGACTTCCCTTCTGCGGCAGGTAGCTCCTTGAAGGTCTTCTCCAGTTCTTCTTCTTGCTGGGCAATACCTATTTTGATTTTATCAATAGCTTCCTCTGTTCGTGCCCGTGTGGCCTTGAATTCTTCATTCCATTGCTTAAGAACGGCCTCTGCTTTCTGCTTGATTGCATCGAGTTCCTTTCGCACGGCCAGCAGCTCCAACTTGTGAGGAAGCGCTCCAATTGCATTGTCACTAAGGAACGTGGTATCCGGTAAGCTGTCCCTTACCGACTCAAAAGCTGAATTGATATTGTGGAGTTCTTCCTCCAGCACACGCCTTGCCAAGCGCTTTTCTGTTTCCAAGAGTGGGACGACTTTAAGCTTCTCCTCAATGCCGAGACTCTTGAACTGCTTGATTTCTTCCTCAAGTTTTGGGATGCGGGCTACTTCATCCTCCAAGTCGGCTACAGCTTTTTGAGCGTCGAGCAGCTTGGTCCGATTATCGCCCAACTTTTTCAAAGCTTCTCGAATCTTTGCTTCGTCCTCGGCTTGCCCTTCTTCTAAAAAACGAGCGAGCAGACGACCTTGATTGGACACATCTTGAGCTATCTCATAAATTTCGTTTTGCCCATATAGCTCTACTCCAGGCATCAGTTCTTTCGGTGAAAAACTCGATGGTTTGCCATCAGAATCCACTACAGTAGGATCTTCGCCATAGCGCCGAGCGATCTTGAAAATGCGTCCGTTCATTTTGGAAGATCGAACGGTTAACTCTACGCGTGCTTTAGAACGACCCAGGTTCTCTTTGACGATGTCCAGATGCTGTTTCTTTGCCGATTGTCCGATAGGCTCAATATCCAGGGCAAATCGGAGACTCTCCAGCAATGTGGACTTTCCGGTTCCGCGACCGCCGATGACTGCATTCAAGTGCTCGGAAAAATTAATATCAAGCCCATCTAGGTAGCCCCCTGTGATCTTAAGCTTTTCGATTCGAGAATAGTATTTCTCCGAACGGTCACTGTTCAGGCGGACACGGGACTCAGGGTCTTGAAAGGCGAGCTTAAAGGACTCGAAGCACGGACGAGTCATCTTAATCAAGCAGGAAGCTCTTTCATTAGCAAGATCACTGGGCTCAGCGACATCCTTCGCATTGATGATTCCAACACGCAGTTCTCGACGATAGTTCGGATCCTGATTGCGAAGCACTTGGCGGTAGCCATTACATTCTTCATTCTTCAGATCCTCTAAGGTTGAAGGTATTTGTGCGGCCTTCAGCAATGGGTCTTGCCAGACTTGGTTGAGTTTAAGCCTTAAAATACCACTGTCGTTAGTGCAGTGTGCAGCGTAGGCGAACCCTCCAAGATCCTCGACCTTTCGCAGGATTTCCTGACCTCCATAGCGTGAGGGGCGAACACCATCTGAGGGATCGGATAGACCTAATTCGCCAAGATAGCGATTAAGTTGAGCCACCGAGGTATCCTCAGGAAACAAGCAAACGAAGTGGGCCTTCTCTGTGGATGCGATTTCAAAGCCGGGGAAAACGATGACACCCTGTTCGTTGAATAAGATTCGAATAGCGTCGACGGCATCGACATTACCATGATCGGCTAGACCGATCACCTTTATGTCGTTCTCCAAAGCAGTGTTGAGCAGTTGCTGATTGTATTCAGCCTCCGTCATATCATGCTCGGAGCCCCTGTATTTAATGTATCCTGCAGGATTCACCTGTAGGGCACATTTCCAGAATTTGGCTTTGGTGTAGGTCTCAGTGTTCATGGTTAATCAGTCCTTTCTCGCCGCTTCCTTCTCCTCACGGCTTAGGTGGTGGTCGTTGATTCGTTCGCCTTTAAATAAGGGATACCAGGGTGCGGAGGCAACATCTTTGCCGCGGTCCTTGTTCCAGTGGATGTTGAGTTTGGGCTTTTTGTTTTCGCGTAAAACTTCGGCGGTCATGAAGGGGCGGATGTTAAGGCGCACGCCGTCGTTGAGGTCGGGATTCCAGCCGATGGGCTGCTCTTCGAGGGGCTTCCAGCGGACGAAGATGTCGTAGGGGGCTTCGCCCTGGCGGATGGCTTCAAGGCGTTGCTTGAGGGTCTCGGCGGCGGCGAGTTTTTCCTGGGCACCGTCCACGCCGTTACGGATGTCCTGCTGCTGCCGGGAGATCCAGTCGCCCAAGTAGGTGTAGATGAGGGTCTCCAAGGCCTTGGCGTCGAATTTGTGGTAGTTGACGAGGGCGGCGAAGCCGTCGCGCAAGCCGTCCCAGATGTGCCAGATGAATGGGCGGTGCTGGAAGCGCTTGCAGTGCTGGACGAAGAAGCGGTCCCGCAGCCAGCCTTCCAAGGATTTTCCGCTGTGTTCTGCGTTGCTGAGCAACTGCTGAACCCAGGTGGAAAATGACGCGGAGACGGGGGGAGGGGGGGATAGGGTGACGCGGAGACTTGAGAGTAGGTGCGTTCGAGAAGGTTGAGAAGGCGGTCGGCGGCGGAGGCTTCGCCCCGGACGGGTGGGATGCAGACAATGCCATCCGCGTCGGCGAGATGGTTCAAACCCGCCGCGAGATCTACCTTTTCCCAAGCCTCATCACTCAATTCAAATTCACCCGCTCTCCGCGTCTCCGTGTCCCCCCGTCTCTGCGTCTCCCCGTCTCCGCGTCCCCCATTCCCCGCGTCATCCTGCTCCCCATCTCCCGCTCGCCGTTTCTCCCGCTCCCAGAAAGTCGGCCACTGGTAGCCCAGTAGCCGCGCCACCGCCACCTGCAAGGGATCGTCGCTGCCGACCGGATGTCCGTGAAAAATCCACTGCGTCGGGTCGTCAGAATACGGCTTCGGAAGGCCGTTCGGGTATTTTTCTTCGGCGACTTTGGTCCAGTGTTCGAGGTCGAAGGGGACTTGACCGAAGTGGTTAACCTCAACGCTGAGCTTTTGGTTAAAAATTCTAAGCTCCTTTTGAAAGATGCCTGACTCCACAAAACACCAAAGTGGAGCTAGATAATCTGGATTTTTCGGAATGAGTGCGCAAGAAGTGGTGTCCCATGCACTTCCATGGTAGATTGATGCAGGAAGATGGCTCATCATACCGAAAAGGACTCCGCGTTTAGACCACTGATCAGTATTGCGCAAGTAAGCCGACTCTGAATTGGCAAGCGCTCCTAATCCATCCTCCCACAATAGAACGTCCGAATGTCCAGCTCCCCATGGGATTGATTTTTCCGGCGCTGATCTATATACAATGTAACTATTTGAATTCGCGTTAACTTCCCAGAACTTGTAGCGAAACCTTGCATCGTCCCCGGTGCCAAGTCCTTTGAACGGTTGAGCATATTCACGAGAAAGACTGAAATTTGCTGCTTCCTCCAAAATAATCATGGCATCCGGATTCTCCAACTGCCCGGCTTGGCTGACGGATTTGATTTCGGTGGTAAGGAGTTGCTCCGCCTTCGCTCGGGCGGTGCGGGGTTCCGAAACATCGAGGCCGCGAAGGAGGTGAGTGGGAGACTGGGAGAGCGGGAGAGCGGGAGAAAAAAGATCCTCGCCCTTTCGCCCCATCACCCCTTCTCCCCCTCCCAAAACGCCTCGGCTGAGGGTGATGAGTTGGACATTGAAATCCCACATCGGGGTTTCGAAACCTTTGGGTCCCAAGCGAGCGATTAGATTCCAAGTATTATTACGCAGCAGCTTCTCGCGGAACTTCTTGTAGCTACCCAGAAAGAGCCAGTTTTGGGGGAGCACGACGGAGACGGAACCGGAGAGGGGGAGATGGGGGGACGGGGCGACACAGAACTGCAGGCAGCGATCCAGAAACACCGTGGCCAGATCGTTCTTGCCCGCCGGATACTGGCGTTCGCAAAAGTCTCTGAGCACCTCACTTTGCTTGCCCCGCGCTAGATAGGGCACATTGGTCATCACGTAGTGGTATTTGGAGGACAGCAACTGCGCCGCCTTGGTCAGGCCCTGCGCCACAATGCCCAGCTCGCGCTGTGTTTCCGGCTGTTCCTCCTTCAAGCTATGGTTCAAGGCATCCTGAAGCACGGGCCAATCCACCACCTTGGCGGCGTCCGATTTCGACGGGTCGATCAGGCTGCCCAGCACGGGGGCATGGGAAAAGGTGTCGTAGAGCCAGTCCATGGCCAGCCGCAGGTTTTTGCCCTCCAGCGGCAAGGCCTTCCACTCCTCCTTGGCCACACTGATCGACAGCCCCGAGCAAGCCAGCTGCAACTCCGGCAGCGGACGGTAGCCACCTGCATCGGGAAAGCGCCAGGCGGTCAGCGCCAAGGCAAAGGCGGCTATCTCGACGCAACGCGGGTCGATTTCCAGCCCGTGGAGGTTCTCCCGCAGGACGGCATCGACGGCCTCGCGGGCACTCAGGCCTTCCAGCTCCATCCGCATCGGCACCAGCATCAGGAAGGCGGCAACGAGGAAGTGCCCCGAACCGCAGCAGGGATCGAGGGTCTTGAGTTCTGCAAGTTTCTCCGGCCAGCCATCGAAGGTGCCTGCCGCAGGCGTCCATTTTTGGGAGGGGGAGAGGGGGGGATTTGGAGAGGGGGAGATGGGGGGAAGGGGGGATTGGGAGATGAGGGGACGCGGGGACGCGGGGTCTTCCGTATCATCACTGACTTGCACCAAGCGAAGGTATTCGAGAGGCATTCCCGGCAGTGCACAAGCATCGCGGATTTTCTGCTCGGATTCAGCCCTTGAAAAAATCCCTTTCGCCGCGTCAATTCTCCCCGTCACCCCGTCACCCGCTCGCCCGCTCTCAGAAGCGATGCCCGCATCGCAACGCGCCGCCCACCAGGCCCCCAGGGAGTTATCGAGCAGGAAGCTGACCATGTAGGGCTCGGTGAAGAGCTGGGTGACGGCAGGCAGTTCCCGCGCCCCGATCTTCACCTCGGATTTGTTGACTTCGTCCTTCCGCTTGGCCTGCCAAAATTGATAAACCCAGCCGAGGGCATCCGATGCCTGAAAGACCTCGACCGCCAGCCCCGCCAGCAGGTTCTCCAGCTTGCGCTGGTATTCGGGCGGTAGCTCCAGCTCAAAGCTCGGTGAGTCCGGACGGAAAATCTGCGGCAGCATCCTGGCAGCCAACTTCGCCGCAAACTCCCAGGCATTTTTGCATTCGTATTCGGGTGCCAGCTCAGCGGCTTCTTCAAGTGAAATGGCGACGGCGTCGGCGAAGTTGGGAGCGGGCGAAGAGGACGGGGAGATGGGGCGATGGGGGGATGGGGCGTTCTCCATGTCTCCCGCTCTCCGCGTCTCCCCTTCCATGATCTGCTCATCAAACATGAGCAGATCATTTTCCGCCAGGAAGCGGGCGAAAAGCATGCGGTGCCAGTGCTCGTAGGCCACCTCTTCCATCAGGCAGATCACATCCTGTGTGCCCTCAGGCCGCCGCGCATCGCCCAACTGCCGCCCATGCGCCCGCAAGCGCCGCCTCAAGTCCTTCTCCGCTTCCGACAGGTGGGCATCGGCTTCCTTCAGCCCCACACCCAGCTGCTGCAAGGCCGCCACAGCACCCGCCTCGGCGATGTCACGGGCTTCTTTGATCGTATTCTCAAGTTTCGAGCGAAGTTGTTTTTCGAGAGGTTGCATGTATAATATCGGATCTAAAATTTGCTCTTGTAGATGAATATTTACCAAAAGCCTAATTATTTATCCTCGGGGGGCGGCAATAGATCTTTCATCAGAAGATATTCGATGGGCAATTACCCGTGTTTTGTAACAGGGTCTAAGAGCAAAATCAGTGGCTCCTATTCCGGCGAAATCATCCGGCCTTTTATACATATCCAGGCCTCTACCGAGGACTATCTCCCATCCAGTATCGGTTAGTAACCGTCGATCGTGAAGGGCCGGATCGCACCGATATGAAAAATCGATTTCCTGTTCGGATAAGCTTCGTTTAAAGTTTTCCAGTTTGCTCCATGCCTCATCTTCAATAGTTCCGGTAGTTAATTCTACCTTTCTAGCGTCACCAAAACGAACCAGCATTTCCAATAAACGGAGAAGATTGGCCAATTGATGATGACGCCTTAAGTAAGGATCTTCGATGACGACGATTTCAGCACCACGCAAATACTCTCCAAAAAGGCTTTCGTAGGTGTGACCCTTTTCGTCCTCTTCAATCTCCACCCTTTTGCTTTGCAGTTTTGCACCGGGCATAGGAATGATGGTTTTAGAAGGATCATTCATCGAAACTTTTTCTTTAGAGGAAGATACATTGGATTCGACAGGTGAAGTCTCGGGTATCCATTTGGGGAACCAAGGGTCTTTCTCAGTAAGGACACCAAAGAATAGATAGTTGTAACCATCCTCCTTTAATTTTGGACCGAAAAGGACTCTGTATTCGTTGACATAGAAAGCGCCGCCAGAGTTTCCCTTATATCGCGAAATCTTTCGGGCAATCTTCTTTGCTGCTGCGGGGCCAATCTTGCTGCTAAGTTTGATTCTTTGTTCCCGACCAGGGGAAATCTTTCGGCGGTACTCGATATCGGATCCTCCTGCTTTGAGAGTGTATTTAATGCCCGGACGAGGTTTGCCCTGCCAATTGCCTCCCGGGGAGAGCGGGTTGCCTTCCTGGTCATGGGGTAGTCCATTGAATTCCTCGCCGTCCAAAGAGAGAATTATTGGTTGTAAATATTCTCCGGCATAATAGTATTCAAGAGGATCTCCAGCAGGAACAATAACTTGACCGTATTCATTTATGTAAAAACTACCGCCCTCAACTTCGTTGAAATAGGACTTAACCATGTTGACCATTTTGATGAGGTCTCGATGGTCTGAGCTAGAGGGATAATTGATAATGCCGTCTTCGGTTTCTATGATGACCGAAACAGAAAAGTGGCCGTTGTCGTGTTTAACCCGGTATTTGCCCTGTTTTCCTACATTAGAAGAAACATTCCCTTCAAATTTAATTGGCTGGCTATAGTGCATAACTTAGGTGATTTTTGGATACCATTTCGATAGATTGATTTTACAGACAAGTACAGGTTGTCCGCTTGGGTCTTTTTTTGTAAGAACCAGTCCGTGAGGATTTACAATAAATCTACCTGCGCCCCTGCGGATCTGAAAGAATGCGCGTTGTAAATCTCTGTCGAAAGCCGGGGGGTATTTTTTGAATTTCCCATCCTCTGTAACACGCCAATAAAAGTATTGGCCACTCTGGGGCATAACATAAGGCATTCCAATATATGGTAGAGACCATGTTTTTCCTGGTAGAAAAAACTCTTTTTCATCCAGACTGAAGGTATGGGAACCAAAGCCAGGTTCGGTGAATTCGGGGACACCTTCAAGAGTGCCTACCACATGACGGCAGCGACCGTTACTTGATGGGACAAGCACCTGGCCGAACTCATTAATCTGAAAGGCGCCACCAGGAGAGTTTGAGAGGCTCGTTTTGAGAGAATTTACAGCATTAGCGAGCTCGTCGATAGCGGAGTCTCGATTTGCGGGGCATTCCCATATCTCACCATCATTGCGATACCATCTGATTATTATTGTCCCATCCGCTTTGGCTAAAAAGGTCGTGCTTTTACCTGGTATACGGGTATAGCGTTCTTCGCACTCAATCGGGGAGTGGGGGATGAATTTTAAATCTTGGTTCATGGCAATAATTGTTTGGCGAATTCCAACCCTTCTTCCAGATCTGCCACAAGAATCTCCTCCCCGTGTATTTTGGCATAAACCTTCAGGTCAGAGCGCAGGGAGATTTTGTAAATTGAAAGGTTATTTTCGACTTCCAGTTTTTCGACCTCTTGCAGTATCTTCTCACAATCCTTTCCTCTTTTTTGGGATTTTGATTTACCTGCGGTCCGGGCGAATAGTTCTCCTTCTTTAACTTTCCAGCAAATTCGGCGATGCCCCGACTTGTTTTTGAGAGAAAGGTCAAAAACCTTCATTGAATCAGTTTCGGTTGTCATTTCAGATTTTGAGGTTTGGAAGGGTTCATTGAGGCAGCCTAAAAACACAATTCTTCCCAAAGATGAGTCATGGCAGATTACGGCCTTTTTTTGAGGAGTAACCCGAAAACGGCCGTATCCCCCGCGGTGTTCCTTCATGACCTCTGGAATCCTTTGTGGATTTAGGATCAATCTTCCTTCTGCGTCAGTAATGTTTTGCTGGGTATCGGCGCTGTATTCCTGTCCTTGGTATTCGCCCGGGTAAGCACTACCGGGTGACAGCCTAGTCCAATCAATTTCTGTTTCTCTTGGCTTCGGAGTGCGAGGGGCACCTTCCTGTCGGCTTGGTTCATCACCGGAATCAGGGTCCCATAAGAAAAATTGATTTCTTTCCGTTCCGGTGGCCTTGCCCCAATCGTATTTTTCATAAATAAATTCATCGGTTGTTTCCGCCACGTAGAGGATATGTAGAACCGCAACTCGATCTTCGTCTTCTTTTTTACGTAGAATCCGGCCTAGGGTTTGAATTCTCTGTCGAACTGAGCTTGATGAGGCAACTACGATACCAACGTCGGCAGCGGGCACATCAAATCCTTCAATCAATGAACGTGCAGAAACAAGAATTTTTGCCTTCCCCTCCCGGAAGAGGTGCAGACTTTCTGCGCGAAGAGAATCGGTAAGTTGCGAATGTTCCACGACTGTAGGGAAACCGAGCAGGCGCAACTGATTGAAAAGTAGCATTACGCTATCAATGGATTCGTGGAAGAGTAGAATCCTTGCTTCCGGATTCGATTCAAAGGATTGGCGAATTAATTTCTGAACAGCTTGCAAGCGGGCATGCGCTGAATAGAGAAGGCGCTTTCGTTCGCTTATTAAGGAGACATAGTTTGCCGCTCTGGAGGAGAAGTCTGAACCTCCTTTGCTCGCTTCACGGCGGGCCCAACCAACTAGTTTACCTCCATCCATTCCTTTGGCAGATGGTAGGCTTTGTAATTGTCGTCTAAGTTCAGTGATTTCCCGGGAAGTTTTCTCATAGTGAATTCTTTCCTTTTCTTCCAATGGTAAACCGTAGTGACGCAACTCGAATTTAGCCAGGATACTACTCTCCAAAGCATCAAGATAATTTAGTTCGAAAATGATAGGTCCGAGTTCCCTTCCAACAATAGAGTCTTCGAAATCCATTGGTTCATCAAATGATTCAATATCGCTACTTTCCTCTTCCTCGCTGTTTTCAATATCAGTTGTATCGTTTCTTTCGGGGGTTGCGGATAGACCGAGATTGAAGGCACGTTGAAAAGAAAAGATATTCGACATCTGCTTTGATCCCGATCGGTGGCATTCGTCAACGATTAGAAGAAGATTCTCAGCGAAAGCATCTTTCATTTTGGGCAGGTAATTTGCCGCTGAATTCAAAACGCAAATAAGTATTCGACAGTTTCCCTCTAAATGATCCCGGTATCCACCGCCCAGTCGTCCAATGAAATCAGGCGGAATATTACTGTGGGCTTTAATTAAATCATACCATTGACTCTGTAAGACAATAGTTGGAACCACAGCAATGACCCTCAGATCGGGAACGACTTCGTTTTGTAGCCGTTGAATTAGGCTTAGAGCAAAAATGGTTTTACCCGCTCCTGTAACAACCTTGACGACTCCTTTTTTTCCTTCGGAAAACCACTTGTCCTGGCATTCAAGTTGCCATTCCCGAAGTTCAAAACCTTGCGAAAGATTCCAATTTGATACGGGTTTTTCTTCACGCTTCTTTTTATCCACAGAATTTCCCAGAGATTTGTTTTCTTCGGATTGGGATTTCTTATGTGCCCAATAATCAACGATGTTCAATTGATGGCGGATAACATTCTCCTTAGCATCAAGAGCGATTGTGTCTGATGAGAGAACATTAGTTTTTGTATTCATGTGGTAAAAGAAATTTAAGTTTAATGAAACTCCGGCATATTATTCTACCGCACAATGATCGGGCCGTCATTGAGGGCTTTTTTCAGTTGTCCTCGTGTTTTTTCGACCCAGGCATCGATTTCTTCTTCGGTCTTGAGGGTGGCGTTTTGTAAATAGACGACTTGGGCCGTCGGCTCTTTGATTTTGGCGGCTTCCTGTAAGGCCTGATCAAAACGGGCGGGTAAGGCGGCCACCCGATCAGCCAGGGCACTGACGGAAATACCGCTGAGGGTCTGGAGGATCGCGGATTGATCACTTAACTCCACCTTGGGCTGGGTGGCTTCGGTCAAATTCTGGGGCAATAAGATACCATGTTTTTCGTCCGGGGTGAGGGACGACCAAGTGGCATCGGATTCGAGTTTGGCAAAACCCTGCTGGTAGCGCTCGTCGTAGGACTTCTTCAACTCATTGAGCTTTTCGCGGAGGAGTTGCGTGACATTGGAGGTCAGGGGGGTGATGGGATCAGGGTCCTGCAGTAGGTGGCGTTGCGCTTTGATTTGGTCGGCCTGGGCCTGAAGAGCTTCCGCGTCTTCGAGACCTTGGGTGTGTTCCAGCAGTCTTTCCAATTTCTGCCAGAGTGGCAGGCGTTGCTGAATTTTTGCTGCTGCCGCCTGCCAGTCGTTAATGTTTGTGGTGAGCTCGTCCCGGGCATTGAAGATCGCCAGGAGTTGCTCATTCCCCTGCATCAGGCGAATGCCTTCGATGGTTTCGGTATTGGGGCGCAGAGGCTGCGGGGGATCACCCCCGGCGCGGTGGGCGAGGTCGAGAAGCTTTTGCAGAAACTCGGGCACTTTGATCAACTCCTCGCCCTGCTTGATATTGGACATACCGACCTTTTGCATGACTTTGCGGATCTGGATGCGCTGGGGAGCGGAGACGGTAGCAGACTCGACCTTGAAGGTGGTTTTGCCAATCGCCTTTCGTTCCAAATCTTTCGGGTCGAGGGGTTGTCCGTGGTCATTCTGCGCCCGAATGTGGCCGGAGTTGAGGAGCACTTGCAGACCGCCATCGACGGCATCCTGAGACCATCCGTAAGGAGCACTGTCGAAATGCACCCGGATATCCGCACCTGATTTACCACCACCGATTTGGCTGAGGATCGCCTTGCAAACGGGATTTTGGGATGGCTCGCCGTCATCGCCGACGGCCTTTAGGGCGTCGGGTGCACCCGCTTTGGCTTTGGCATAGACTTTATCCCAGGCGGCGTGGTCGGCCTGATCGAACTGAGGATAGAGACGGGCGAGGCTATTGCGGGCGGCTTCAAGGACGGTGGCCTGCAGATTGTTGCCAATCACTTCATTGCCTCCACCTTGGAATACCCGTGCGCCGGAAAAACAGTCGTCGAGAAGCGCGCTGATGCGTTTGTTGGCATTGCCTTGAGCCGTCTCCAACGCGGCCCGGGCTTCCTTTCCTTCGGGGGAATTCGGCACGCCGCGTTTTTCCAAAACTGCGGTGGCCGCTTTGTAATCGATCATTTGGTGCCGTAGGTCGTCCGAGGAGCGCTTGGGGATAAAAACAAATACGGTGGGTGAGTGATTGCCCGCCTGTCGGGCCTCGGCCCGGACCGTGTTTTCATCGGCGTTCCAGCCATCCCGAACCCATACGCAGATTTTTTGGTCGGCATCGGGTGGCAGACTGCCGTCAAAGACCGGGCTGAAAGAGCGGTTTACTTTCGAGTCACCGTGTTGGTCGTTGAGTTTGCCGACGGTTTCCCCGAAACGGTTGCGGATGCGGTCATCGCGTTCCGCTTCGATGCGGTGGGCCTGGTTGTTCAAGCGGCCTTTTTCGGCGAGAAAATCATCATTCCAAGCCTGGCTCTCCTCGGTCTGAATCTTATACTCGTCCTCAATTTTCATCAGGAGTTTGCAGTCATCCAGTAGGCCGGGGAGGCGACTGCGGATCGGGGCACTGCCTTCGGCAATGTTCTCGACCAGTAGATCGGCGAGGGTGTCCACCGTCGCGCTGATGCCGATCTCGGTGTTACTGGCAGCCAGCTTATTGATAAGGAAGACCAGTCCACAGGCTCGGGCCAGGAGTTGTTGATCCTCGGAACCTTTGATCCAGGTCATGGTATTCTCGTGGAGCTTACGGGGGAGGATACGGGACTGGAGAAGTTTATCCGCTGAATCAAAGTAAAGATAATCTGCTGGTATCACGTGGGGAACCTCGCGGTCGAGATTCGTCTGAGCGACCTTGTGGACGATGCTCAGCATGCTCCGCAATTGGCTATCGGTTCCGGTCTGGTCGAGCACCCGTTGGGTGGCCTCCCAGAATCGGCGGCGGGTCGGCAGGATCGGGTAGTCCTGGGTGAAGTACTTCGTGTCGGATTGCTGGTGCGCCAAGGTAGTGCCCTGTAGATGGCGGGAGATTTCCCCGATATTGCGCGTCATTTCGCCTTCAATCACCGGGATGGCCTCGGTTTTCTTGGAAATGATGACTTTGCGAATAACCGAATCGACGTCCGCATCGGAGAGCTCGACCCGGACGGTGAAGCGGCCTTCCTGTTTCCGCAGGTTCGCCGTGCCCGTGACGGCGGTTTGTCCGGTTCCAATAAACAGAATCTTTGATCCCATTTCGCTCTTGCAACAGGCTTCGACCATTTCGCGCACCTCTTCGGAGCGACGACCGTCCTCGCCGATAAATTGCTGGATTTCGTCGAGGACGACGAGCGTTAGGGGGAATTGAGCTTTTTGCGAGAGGGCCTGGCGAATCGCCTTGAGCATATCCTCGCTGCTCACATCCGCAACATTCGGGTAGAGTTGCGTCATGACTTCCACCGCAGAGGAAGTCGGAGAAAAGATATTGGGCTTGGCCTCGCACAATGCTTCATAGAGACCCTCGGCGACGTGGAGATTGTCCAATTCCTCCTGCCAGTCATACCCCTTTTTCTCGACCAGGACTCTGACGGAATCATAAAGGCCTTCCTTGCGCAGCCACATGACAAACTGCGCGACGGGATACTGGGCCGGCAGTCCAGCCGAACGAAAAATAATGCTGAGAAGGGCGAGGCGAACGCTGCCGTCTGCGCTGGCTCCCAGGGTGCCGGACGCAGCATGCAAGCCGCCATGCCGTTTTCCTTCAACGGAAAGCTCCTTGAGCGCATCTGTGACGCTCTCCGGCAGGGTGGCGACGCCTCGGGCGGTGGCCCCATCCGGAAAGGGGGTATCCACCCAGAGCGCCCGCATCATCTTCACCAAGTGGGATTTGCCGGAGCCAAAGAATCCACTTATCCAGACGGCGGGCTGCTGGGCCTGATGCAGGTTTTTGAGGTAGGTCTCCAGGACGTGCTTGAAACCGGCCTCGTATTGGCCTTCGCAGACAAAAGTCTCCAATTCATAACGGAGCACGGCCATGGCCTCGTCGGTGGTCGTGTCATTGACGGTGGCAACCCCTTCGTTGACGAGTTTCCAGGTGGATGGGTCTTTAGAATATACGTCTCTGTTTTTCATGGTAACGGTCAATGGTCTTTGTCGGCGGTGATCGGGACGGCCAGGTATCCCCAGCCGTCGTAAGCGTCCAGGAGTCGGTAATTGTTGTTTTCGTAGCTGCCGGGAAAGAAGACGACCAGTCGCCCCTTCACTAAAGGCGCAAGCTGATCGACGATTCCTTTGACTTTGGTCAGTCCAAAGAGAGAACCGACGCCTTGCAAGGCGACTACGGAGTTTTCGTCTGCCTGGCTGTCCGAAAGAAATTTTTCAAAGGACGAGACGATGTGGGATTGATATTTTGGCAGCACGGTGGAAATCAACTCCGGTTTTTTGAAGTAGCTTTCGGCGTAGCGCTGCGCAGCGAGCCAGTTGGCGAAGGTATTCGTCAAATCGAAGAGGTGCCAATCGTGGCCGGTTTCCCGGGTCGCCAGTTCAAATTCGTCGATTCTGGCCCGCAATCGAAGTTCTTCGTTCTCGTCATACACACAAAAGATGACCCGTTGTAAGGCCGCCGCGTCGTCACGCCAAGGGACGCGAACGTAGTTCGAGAAGTTATCGGCTAGACGTTTTACCTTATTGCTCATGGAGTTGTCTCCTTTCTTCATCGGTAATAAGATGCGGAAACAACACCTCAATTACTCTACCAAGGCGTTTCATCACAATCCAACTTCTCTGAGAAGCCGTTTCGGCCATATCCATCAGCTCAGCCGGACGGGTATCGAGCACCTTGGTATAGGGGCTGTGAAACAATTCTTCGCCCCTGATGCCTTGTAAATAGCCGAGATACAAGGCGAAAGCGGTGGAGGCCGGAGTTGGCTTGGCTTGGGCGCGAATCTTTTTGACCCGGCCCTGGAGATGACCAGTCTTGGTCCAACTGGAATTCAGATTCTGGGCGATGGATTTAAGGGAGGCTGGGCTGAAGCGATCCGGGAAGGCGGCTTCAATCTGCTTCTCGATATGTTCGCGGGACACCCATTCGCCGGGGTTGAATTTTGCGATCCAATCGTATGACTTTCGGAAAATCGCATCTCTGGGAAGGACACAAAGGACCGCGAGAAGGGGGCGTCCACTGGTTTCACGTGTCCAAAAATGTAAAAGGGTGCGAAAAAGAGGAATCGAGGGATCCAGTCCGTATAGACTTCTGAGGTGTTGAAAGGTTAACTCCCTGGTTTTACCGGATTTTTTGGAAAGGCAATTTTCGTCTATAATCGCTTTTCTAAAGGTGTCCAAAGAGCTTTTATGGCCATCGACATATTCCAAAAGGCGGTTCAACTCATCCAACATCAACGTCCTTGCCGTATGCGGACCAGATTTTCCGGGAAGGAAGCCAAACGGTATGAGTTTCTGATCTACATGGGACATAGGATTTTTTACCTGAATACATTTGTGCAAAACTTTCGTATAAGAGTAAAGATATACATGGAAAGAGGGGCTCCTGTCACTCAATTCTTAATTTAAATTCTAGTCCAATATTTTTCTGGCTTAGCCGTGACCGCAATAAAATTCTCAAGAATCATTAATGACGAATCTAAAGAATCAAAGGCCCTCAAAGGAGGGTTTTTACGGTAATTTTGTCGCGCGGAAGGGGTCTCGAAACCAGAATTTTCCTGCACCAAGATGCACGATTCTGAAATCATTCTACACCAGACGAACACCAGAGATTTTCCTTGGACTTCCGCTTAAATCGCGTAAGTTATTGTTAACCAATGGCGGAGAGGGAGGGATTGGACTCGCGATGCTCGGCCCTTCGGGCTGCCTTCGGCATCCTACCTTCGCTCGCAAGCTCGCTGCGGCCAAACCCCCTGCGTGGGTTCGAACCTCCTCCCTCTTGCCGCCCTTTCGGCGACTTCGTCTTGAAATGGCGGAGAGGGAGGGATTCGAACCCCCGGTACCTTGCGGTACACCTGATTTCGAGTCAGGCACATTCGTCCACTCTGTCACCTCTCCGTGGAAAAATTTACTTTGGCAGGCTTTGGGTAGGGGGGCAAGGAAAAGTTGAAGGAAGAGGGTTGAAGATAGTGGTTTTTTACCCTCTACTGAAGGTATGGCTTTTCGATTTTTCCGTAGGGTCCGGGTCGCGCCGGGGTTGACTTTGAATCTGAGCAAGGGAGGAGCTTCCGTTTCGATGGGGCCGCGGGGGGCCAAGCTGACGGCGGGGCGAAGCGGGATTCGGCGAACCGTGGGGCTTCCGGGAACAGGTCTATGGCATACCGAGAAACTTGGAGGAGGGGCCTCCCGTCGGTTGGGACGTCGGCGTGGTCGCGCTCAGGGGACTTCGGCCTCTCACCCTCCGATGCCCAACGACGGGAAGGGCGTGGGGGAGCGTTTGAGTCTGGGGTTTTTTCAAAAACTGTTCACCCCTCAGGCAGAGAAGGATTTTGTGGAAGGCATGAAGGCCTACCACGATGGCAAGGTTTCCTTGGCCCGGCAGGCCCTGGCCAAGGTTTCCCATTTGGCTGATGGGGCTTTTGTGGCAGCTACGCTCGCGCTGCGGCAGGAAGATTGGCCGGAAGCTGAGGCTTTGCTGCAGAAGGCCCTGCGAAAAAAGAAGAATCTTAGCAAATACCTTGGGAAATACGGGCTAACCATCCAAGTGCTGCTACCGATAACCGAAAGGATTTTTGCCGACTGCGGGCCCGATGAGCGAAGCGTTCGCTTGATGCTGGCCGAGATCCATCAGCGGATGGGCAAAACGGATCGCGCGGCGAAGGATTTGCGTCGGCTGTTTGAGCTGGACCCCACCGATGCCACGGCCTTGTTGGCGCTGGTCGAGATACTGGTTCTGGACAAAGGTTCAAAGGCGGCCCTGCAGGAAGTGGTCGAACGAACCGCAGGGGTGGAAAACGAATCGGAAATCGAGGCCGCCCTACTGCTTTGGAAAGGGAAGGCCCTGGCCGGACTCGGCCTCAACGATGCCGCGCGGGACACTCTCACCAAAGCCTATCGGCGCAAGAAAGACCGTTCGGCAAAGCTTTTGCAGGCGATTCGTTATGAACGGGCGCTGATCTATGAAAAGCTCGGCCAAAAATCCCGGGCGAGGAAGGAGTTTGAATCGCTATATGCGGAAGACCCCTCCCACGAGGACGTGGCGGCGCGGTTGGGCCTGTGATTCTCTTTCCGCTCCCGGGGCTCTGGGTGCCGGCCCATTTTTTCGCAGTTCCCCGTTCCGGTGAAACTTTACCAATCCTTCACTAGAAAGCTTGCCCTTGGGAAAGGTCTCTCCCAACATTCGAAACTATGCGAATTTTAATGGTTTCCTCGGAGATGACGCCGTTTGCCAAAGTTGGCGGATTGGCCGATGTGGTTGCGGCTTTATCGTATGAATTGGCCCGTAAAGGGCACGAGGTCAAAGTGGTTTTGCCGCTGTATGGATCGATTTCCCCGGAGAGACATTGGAAAGCTTTGCCCGATCCTCTTTTAGTTCCCTTTGGAACTGGCCCGCAGTTTGGGCGGGTTTGGGAAACCACCGGGGGGCTTCCCAATTTGCATTTTTACTTTCTGGAGCATAATCACTATTTCCAGCGGGCGGGCGTTTATGGAGATGCCGGGGAAGGGTATCCGGATAATGATGAACGGTTTTTATTTCTCAGCAAAGGCGGGCTGGCCTTGTGCCATTACTGGCAATGGTATCCGGAGGTAATCAATGTCCATGACTGGCCTACCGCGGTGATTCCGGTTCTTTTGAATACGGTGGAGAAACAGGGCCCGCTCGGGCGGGCGGCTTCGGTTCTGACGATTCATAATATGGAACACCAAGGCTATTTTCCGGCTTCCTTTATGGACTTGGCCGGACTTCCCCGGGAGGAATTCCGTGGGGACAGTTTGGAATCCTATGGACAGGTGAATTTACTCAAAGGTGGGTTGTATCATGCCACCAAGTTGACCACGGTGAGCCCTCAATACAGCCGGGAGATCCTGTCCCCACCGGAGAGCTGTGGCTTGGAGACGGTACTGCGCTTTCGCTCGGCCGACTTGATCGGGGTCCTCAACGGGGTCGATACCGAAACCTGGAATCCGGCGACTGATCCGCTTTTACCGGCCAAATATGATGCGGACAACTTGCAGGGCAAAAAGGTCTGCAAGCGGGTTTTGCAGGAAGAAATCGGCTTGGAGGTTCGCCCGGAAGTCCCGGTCTTTGGGGTGGTTTCCCGCTTTGCTTCGCAGAAGGGGCTGGATTTGCTGGTCAATATTCTGCCTTGGGTTCTGCGGGAAATGGATGTGCAGTTTGCCCTTTTGGGTAGCGGTGATCCGCGCCTGGAGGCGGGTTTTCGGGAAGTGGCCAGGCTATTCCCCGGCAAGGTGGGCTTAGGGGTTGGTTACAACAACCAACTGGCCCACCGCATTGAGGCCGGGTCCGATTTTTTTGTCATGCCGAGTCGTTTCGAGCCCTGTGGCCTGAACCAGATGTATTCGATGCTCTACGGCAGTCTGCCGCTGGTTCGCGATACCGGAGGCTTGCACGATACCGTGGAGCAATACCGGGAAGGGGCGGGGGAGGCTGATATCGGCACCGGTTTTGTTTTTCAGGAAGCCTCCGAAAATGCATTGTATTACACTATCGGCTGGGCCTGTGCGACCTGGTATGATCGCCCCGACGATATCCAAAAACTCATTCGGCGGGCCATGACCCGGGATTTTTCCTGGGGACCCTCGGTCGAACGCTATGAGCAAATTTACCAATGGGCCCAGGCCGCCCGGGGAGGGTGAAGGGTGGTGGAAAATGCTGAAATTCTGAAAAGCTAAAAAGCTGAAATTAAACAGCCGAAATTAAACAGCCGAAAATAGAGCGGGTGCCTTTTGTAACGATTGGCCGGTTGCCGCGCGAAAGCTCAGCGGGACCTTCGCCCTCCCGGCGGGATGCGTGCCTTTCTGGGAGGGCGAGGGTCTCTCCGAGCTCGAGTGGTTGGGTTGAGGTGCGGATTCTTGGCGGGCGTTCGTCTAACAGGCGGGTCCGGCTGGGAACGATTGGGCGGTCTCCGCGCGAAAGCTCAGAGGGACCTTCGCCCTCCCGGTGGGGTGCGGGTGGTTTCTGGGAGGGCGAGGGTCCCTCCGAGCTCGAGTGGTCGGAAAGGCGTGCGGGTTCTTGGCGGACGGCCATCCACCCGGCGGGTG
>JAIUMY010000033.1 GCA_022565335.1 Opitutales bacterium | reverse complement strand
TGTAACATTTTGGCGAGAACGGCTTTCTCCTTCTCCCCAAAAATCTTTTCTCCATTCACCGTCCGCGACATCACATGATAAACCGCCGGACAGTCCGTAAAATGTAAGCGTTTTCGTTGCATACCCCAAATAAAGCAAAATCCCTCCCATCGTCAATATTTAAGTTGCAGAATCTTAAAAAAAAGGCTTTTCTTCTGGAATAATATGTTTTTGTTTATGGGTATGGATTGGTCTTCTTATAGTCGTATGGATCCGCATTTGTTGGTTGGATTGGTGAATACTTATCTGCGCAATCAGGGCATTTCTTTGGAGGAACTGTGCCAAACGCACCAAATTTGCCGAGAACATTTGGAGGCTCGGTTGAGCGCCGAAGGTTACGAATATCTTCCGGAACAGGAACAGTTTCGGTAAAAAGGTCCAAGCCCCACCCTGCTTTACTCGGCAAAGAAGAGGAAATGTAGAAGAAAAACCGCGGCGAGAAGATAGACCAACCAGTGTACCTGCCGGGTTTGACCGGTCGCGACTTTTAACAGGGCGTAGCTGAGAAAGCCCAAGGCGATCCCGTTGCTGATGCTGAAAGTTAAAGGCATGGCGAGGATTGTGACGAGGGCGGGAAGAAACTCGGTCAAATCATCGTACGCTAAATAGCGTAAGCCCTGAGCCATGAAAACGCCCACTAGAATCAGCGCGGGTGCGGTCGCTTCGGGAGGAATTACCAGAATCAGGGGCGTGAAAAACAAGGCGAGTAGAAATAAAAGCCCGACCACCACAGCGGTCAATCCGGTGCGACCCCCAGCCTCCACACCGGCGGCTGATTCAACATAAGCGGTGGTGGTCGAAGTCCCGAAGAGAGCCCCTAGAATGGTCGCCGAGGCATCGGCACTGAGAGCCCTTCCAATCTTTGGCAAGCGACCTTCCTGGGTAAGGAGACCAGCACGCCGACTTACTCCGATCAAAGTGCCCACAGTATCAAACATATCGACTAATAACAGCGCGATGAGGATAGGATAGATTTCGCCGAAATGGCGAAAGGCATAACCGAAATCCAAAGCCAGAAAAGTCTCCCCAATACCAGTGGGTCGACCGATAAGGCCTTCGGGTCGGGCAGTCACCATTCCCGCTCCTGCGGGCAGGAACAAACCAACCAGGGTAATCAGAAGAATCCCTCCCAGTATAGCCGCCGGAAATTTTCGAATATGCCAGGCGGCCATGACGATGAGTCCTCCTAAAACCAACCATGGCCCGGCCTCCTGAAAATCACCCAAGCCAACGAAAGTGGCCTCCCGGGCTTCGATGACCCCGCCATTTTTAAAGCCAATAAAGGCAATGAAAAAGCCGATGCCACACTGAATCCCCAGTTTTAGACAGCCTGGAATCGCATCGGCAATTTTCCCTCGGACGCCGCTGACCGAGAGGAGCAAGAAGAGTATCCCGTTCCAAAAAACCAATCCCAAAGCGGCTTCCCAGGGCAACCCCATCCCGCTGACCACGGTGAAAGCAAAAAAAGCGTTCAGGCCCATTCCCGGAGCGAGGGCCAAGGGGTAGTTAGTCAACCCCGCCATCAAGAGAGAACCGACACAGGCGGCGAGGGCAGTCACCGTAATCAGTCCTGCGGGATCCATCCCAGTGGCCCCAAGGATCATGGGGTTCACCGCCAATATGTAAGACATGGCGGCAAAGGTGGTAAATCCGGCCACGATCTCCCGACTTACCGTCGTGGAATGCGTTTCCAGCCTAAAAACTTTATTCAGATAGCCATGAAAAGCTGATTTATTCACTCAAAACACATCATTTTCTTCCTGGCGGAAAGTCAAGTCCTCAAGGAAATCGCACCACCGATGAAGAAACTATCGCCAAAAAATTCTTTTTATAGAAAAATCCCCCTCATGAACCAACCGCTCTGGATCAGTCACCGCGGCCTCTGCAAAGAGGCTACGGAAAACACCAAAGAGGCCTTTCAAAGAGCCCGGGAGGCGGGCTTTACCCATTTGGAAGCAGATCTCCGAATGACCCGGGACGGACACATTGTTTTTTCTCATGACCGCGATCTCCGGCGTCTGGCGGGGAAAGACATTCGGGTGGCTGAAAGCACTCGGGAAACCTTGGAAAAGATTCGCTTTCCAGATGGAAACCAACTTCTATTCTGGGAGGAATGGGTGAAAGATTACGATAAAACGGGTTGGACTTTTGATCTCAAGAAAGAGAGCGCCTTGGCAGTGATGGCGTTTTTAAAAAAATGGATTGAACGCGAGGGGGCCGAGGACTTTTTCCGGGAAAAAGTCCGGTTTGTTTGCTGGTCCCGAATCCATGAGCAGGCTTTGCTGGCGCAAATCCCTTATGCTCAATGCTATGCAAGACGGATTGAATGTTATCGCGCAGGTTTGGCCTGTCTCTGTGGGTTAACCCGATTGGCCCGGATAATACCCGGGAGAGTCTATGCCCTACCGCCGCATCTGGCGGGGATTCCCCTTTTTCGAAAAAAAATCGTTCAGCGTTATCAACGGCGCGATGCAAAAGTGGTCGCCTTTTTACCAAGGGCCGGGCAAGAAACCGCCAAAGCGGTAAGCGTTGGGTGCGATGAAATCCTGACAAACTACCGACCAGTTTCGCAAACCAACCTTTCCGCACAATAGTCGATCACTCCGTGCATACACTGAACCCGTTTTGGCAAAGGGGCCTGACTGGGAGTTTCGAGGGTATAGGAAAGCAGCGGTTGCTGATGGATCATAAAGATTGCCTCCGGCCAATTTTCCGGTTCATCGGCCACCGGGTCGTGCACAATCAACCCAGGCAGAATGGGTTTGTGGTCATCGATCACTTCGGCTTCCGCGAGGCCGGTCTCTGCAGCCAAGAGGTTTAGAATACCTTCGGCCATACTGGGTCTCTTACCAGTATTTATCTCATATAAGTAAGAGCCTTGAAATTCCCAATCCTCGTGCAAGGAAAGCATTAGATCATAGGGACCCTGAGCGGGAATAGTCTCTTTGTAAAAGCCAATTTCTACCGTCTGATCGCGCAAGAATTCGCGATTCAAGTCCAACCCACGGGGATTTTCCCGGGTCCCCATCCGCAGCCCACCGGGGTTGAGAAAAGGAACAATGATCCATTCCACTGCAGGCGAAAGGCGGTCTTGTTTGATTTTCTCATAGAGGCATTCGGTCCCCGCTGGTTCGTCACCGTGAATGCCCGCGCTGAGGAGAATCCTCGGAGCTCCTACGCGGGCGGCGGCTTGACGCAAAACGACCAAGGGCCCCTCCCCCGGCAAATCCACTTGGCGGATTACCGGAAGGGGGCCTGAGGCTAAAAGTTCCTCCCATCGTTGAATCAGATCGGCAAACACTTCGCTCTACCGTAACTTCTTTCCTTAGGGAGTGTAGTCACGGAAAACCGGGAGGTCGCCGGAGAAGTCGATCTCGTATCCGCGGCGGCCGTCATTGACCCGCAAGACGCCATCGGCCTGATGAACGAAAGGACCGTTGTAAACCGGCCAGTCGCCGAAGGTGATTTTCTCGCCATCAATGGAAACATTGGCGGTATTGTTGGCATGTTGGTAGTCGTCATCGCGGGGATTGAAGGCATACTCCATCACCCGACCCTGCAAGTTGCGCAGACGGATCACTCCGGTTTCGGCATCTTCCACGTTCAGTTCAAAGTTCTCCAGAACATCGGTCTTAAAGGAGGCCAGATCGTCATGGCGGGCGCGATCAGAAGTTTCCAAAACCCAACCCGCATTGGCTCCATCGATCAACAAGACGTCGCGTTCAACCCTTCGGCGGACGGTAATTTCCTCCTGGCGAACCTCTTCCCCCAAGGGGTACAAGGCAAGGAAGGTGTTTCCGGCCTCGATAAAGTGCCAGCCTTCTTCCACTTCGTTGACTTCGGTACCTTCGGCGAGGGTAAAAAAGACGTGGGGATTTTCCTCTTTTTCCGGTGACCGGGCAAAAAGGACCAGAGTCCCGTCGACCTGCCCCATTTGCTCATAGCGGCCAGCCCCATCACGATAACGGATACCTTCGATCCGTCCTTCGTGGTTGGACGCCCGGGGATGTCCACCGGAGAAGACAAAGGCTCCGTCATCTCCCTCGGCGACCAATTGCATACGGGTATGCTGGGAGCCATGACCATTCCAAAGGCTACCCAAAGAATAATACTGCGAAAGAAAAAGCGTTTCGTGACGCACGCTTGGCCGGGGCTCACCGGTGGTGCCCCAATAGTTTGGTTTACTGTTTTGAAAGGTAACCGGAAGGTCCGGGAGGTTTTTCGTGGCAATGTTGAACAGCACCTCGGTGGGGCGCCAGGATGAAGTAAAGGCGTGATTGGTGTTTCTCCAGCCGCGGGTCATATCAGAAGTCACCTCTTTACTGGAACCATACCAAAGGTAGCCCACTTCATCGGTATCGCTCGCGTGCGAGGCATACGGGAACCCCCGCTGATTCGGAGCGGTGAAGACTCCATCGCGATATTTAAGGGCATACTGCGTGGCCAGAAATTCCAAACCGGCGCGGGCGAGCAAACGGGTTTCCTCATCTTTGGCAAAATCGTAAATATTTAGCAGGCCGTTGAAAGTGTAAATTTTATAGGTACTGGAGTCCCATTCACCCTGACCGGCAGCATAAAGTCCTTTCACGTAGCCGCGCAGCCATTCCTTGCCTTGGTCAAGCGTTGCTTCCTTGCTTTGGTGGGACAATCCCCGGTCCCCGGGAAGGTAATGAGGCAAAACCGGAGCGGAGGTACGCCATTGCGTCACATGGTTTTCCGTTCCTCCTCCTTGCAGGTAAGCAGTGTAACGAAACGCTCGCTCGGCCAATTTTTCCTTGGTTTCCTCAGTAAGGATCGCTTCACCGAACAAAGGCAGGAAACGCCCCCAATTCATTGAAGCGAAATGATAATGCTCCCGGTAGCTGCGATTGTCATTCATAAGGCGCTCGATATCAGAATCCTCGACCCCCATGAGTAATTTGGCCATCGCATGACCGGGCAGATATTTGCCTGGATCACCACCGGTAAAATACCCCCGGCGGTAGGCCTGTAAATCCTGGCGGGCCACGCCTTCAAGGATAATGCGTCCTCTTTCCTGAAAACCTTCTTCATCGGGAAAGGTTTCCGGAGAACTGGCGGGGGCCTCTTCGGCACCGGGGTGATCGGTTGTAAAAGGGTCTGGGATATTCCAGTCATTTGCGGGCAGGGAGACGCTGGCAAAGGAAAGAGATAAAGATCCCGCTAAATAAGCGAATAGATTTTTTTTCATAATGAGGGTTATCGGGTTGGGAATTTTTCGGCAAAAGCCAAGCCCTAAGAACACGCGGCGCAAAATTTGTTTCAAAAAAAGGGATCATTGACGCCGCTTCCCCTTTCCCTTTTACTCATTGGTTTTATCGAAAAACTTGATCCACGACTATTACTGTGAAAACAACCATTGAAGAAATCACTCCCTCCAGGAAAAACCTGATTCTGACTCTCTCCGAGGAAGAAATCAACGAAGCTCGCGGCGGCATCGTCAAGGAAGTTGCGAAAACCGCGCAGATGCCCGGGTTCCGTCCAGGCCGGGCTCCCCTCGACCTGATCGAGAAAAAATTCCGCCGCCAGATAAAGGATGAGCTCAACCGCAAATTGCTGAACAGCAAGCTGCAGGAGGCCATCAAGGAAGAGAAATTGTCGGTTTTGGGGATCGTCGATGTTAAGCAACCTGAGTCCTTCGACGAGGGTGGCGAACAAACGGTCACTTACACACTTGATCTGAATCCGGAATTTGAAACGCCCGATTATCTCGGCATTGAATTGGAGCCACTGAAAGTTGAGGTTACCGACGAGGAGGTTACCCAGCAAATCGACGAAATGCGCAAACAACGTGCGGAATTCAATGTCGTCGAGCGGGCCGCCGAAACGGGAGATTACGTTCAGGTCACCTATAGCGGAAAAATTGAGGATAAGCCCATCGCGGAAATTCTTCCGGACCGTCCGATCTACGGAGACCAGACGTCTACCTGGGAAGAAGCGGGCAACTCGGAATTCGGCGTTCCGGGCTTACCCGAAGCCCTGGTCGGGATGAAGGCAGGGGAAGAGAAGGAAATTGAGGTAGCGTTTCCCGACGATTTCAAGGAAAGCGAACTGGCGGGCAAGAAAGCGACCTATAAAGTAGAGGTTAAAGAAGTACGGGAGCGAAAGATGCCTGAGATCAACGAAGAGTTTCTCAAAGGGCTCCAAGTCGAGAGTGAGGAAGCGCTGAAGGAGAAAATGAAGCAGGACCTCCTTAATCGCAAACAGCAGGAAGAGCATTTCAAGCGCCGTCAGAAATTAGCCGACGATTTGGCTGACAAAGTGGAGTTTGCCGTTCCGGAATCTCCCATCGAAGCACGCACCGAGCAATACCTCAGGCGCTTGGTTGAGCAAAACACCCAACAAGGCGTGCCCCGCGAGAAGCTGGAAGAAAAGAAAGAGGAACTGGCAGAATCCGCCCGCCAAACGGCGTTCAAGCGCGTGAAATTGGAATACATCATTTTCCAGATCGCCGAAAAGGAAAAGATCGAGCTGACGCAGGACGATATGCAGCGGGTTCTTATCAACGAGGCCATGCGTTCTGGCAAAAAGCCGCAGGACTTGGTGAAAGAATGGCAAAAAGACCAGGATCAGTTGCGTCATATTCAAAGAGAGGTTCTTTTTGATAAGACTCTCGACACCCTTGTTGACCGTGTCTTAAAGAAAGACCAAAAAGGTGAAGAGACACCCGAAGAAACCGCCGAAACCAAATCATCGTGAGCTACTACCTTCCCAATATCATCGAAAACACCGGCCGTGGGGAACGGGCTATGGATATCTATAGCCGTTTGCTGAAGGACCGGATTATTTTCATCGGAACCCCGATCAATGACGACGTGGCCAACGCCGTAATTGCGCAACTGCTCTTCCTGCAGATGGAAGATGCCAAAAAGGACATCCACATTTACATCAACTCGCCTGGTGGTGTCGTAACCGGTGGCATGGCTATCTACGATACCATACGCTTCCTCAGTTGCGAAATCACCACCTATTGCATCGGCATGGCCGCCAGTATGGGCACGGTCCTCCTGGCGGCGGGCACCAAGGGAAAGCGTTTCGCCCTTCCCAACAGCCGGATCATGATCCATCAGCCGTCCGGGTATGCGACCGGGCAAACCTCCGACATTTCAATTCAAGCCAAGGAAGTTATTCGCTGGCGCAAGACCCTGGATAAGGTTCTATCTGACCACACCGGAAAGAGCCCTGAGCAAATCGAAACCGATTCCGACCGCGATTATTACATGACGGCCGAGGAAGCCAAAGAGTACGGCATTGTCGACGAAGTGATCGCCCATCGTTCCGAGGCTGCGGAGAAAGTGAAAGAAGTCGCCGGCGCAAGCTGAGTAAAGAATATAAATCCTATGGCTAAATCGACTAAATTGAATCTGTGTTCCTTCTGCGGAAAATCGCAGAATGAAGTAAAAAAACTCATTGCCGGGCCAGCCGGGGTCTTTATCTGCGACTCCTGTGTAGGTGTTTGTCAGACCATCATTGAGCGGGAAACGGAAGCGACGAAGGCAGAAAAACAAGCGCCCTTTAAATTGCAAAAGCCGACCGCTATCAAAGCGGCCCTGGACAAGTTCATAATAGGTCAGGAGGAAGCCAAAAAAGTTCTATCGGTAGCCGTCTACAACCATTACAAACGGCTGGTATTCGGTTCTCGGGTAGCGGGCAAAAAAGCTCCTGATATGTCGGCTGAATATTCCGAGGTGGAAGTCGAAAAGAGCAACATCCTCCTGATGGGGCCGACCGGTTCCGGAAAAACCCTTTTGGCCCGGACCCTGGCCAATCTTCTGGATGTTCCTTTTGCCATCGCCGATGCGACCACCCTTACCGAAGCAGGATATGTGGGTGAGGACGTCGAGAATATTATTCTGCGTCTTTTGCAAAACGCCGAATTCGACGTTGCGCGGGCGGAAAGTGGTATCATCTATGTCGACGAAATTGATAAGATCGGCCGTAAAACCGACAACGTCTCCATAACCCGGGACGTTTCCGGCGAAGGCGTTCAGCAAGCTTTGTTGAAAATTCTGGAAGGGACGGTTTGCAATGTACCCCCCCAAGGGGGGCGCAAACACCCCAATCAGGAATACATTAAAATCGACACCTCGAACATTCTCTTTGTCTGCGGAGGCGCTTTCGTAGGACTCGATGAAATTATCGGCAAACGTCTGGGCCAACAAACGATGGGCTTCAATTCTGCGGAAACGCGGTCTGGAGCGAAGGAAATTGACGCCAAATCGATTATGCAAAACCTGGAGCCCGAGGATTTGGTCAAATACGGCATGATCCCGGAATTCATTGGTCGACTTCCCATGGTTTCCGCACTGGATCCCCTTTCCCGTGAGGATTTGGAGAAAGTTCTTCTACAAACGAAAAATTCTCTCCTCAAACAGTACTCCAAACTTTTTGCCATGGACGGAGTCGAGTTGCACTTCACCAAGGATGCCATCACGGCGATAGCCGAAAAAGCCTTGGTTCTGAAGACCGGGGCACGGGGGCTTCGCTCCATTATGGAAAGACTGATGTTGGAAATCATGTATGATATCCCGGAGCGGTCCGATATTGAAAAAGTGCATATAGACCGCGCAGTGGTTGAGGGCCGCAAGAAGCCCCGTATGCAAAAAGTCTCCAAGGAAAAGAAGAATAAGAATGCGGCTTGAATGACCGCAAGTGAAAGGCTTCCGGATGACCCGCATCTATTTACTGCGCCATACTGATGCCCTCCCCGGCTCTTCCGATGCGCGTCGAAAACTCTCCGGAAAAGGTCGACAGGATGCCTCATCCTTAGGGCAACAGTTGGTCGCCGCCCAGACCAGCCTTCCGCTGAAAATTTTCCACAGTTCCCTGGTTCGCGCCCGTGAAACCGGCGAGCTTCTGATCGAAGGTCTCCAGCCAAAACCGATCCTCCTTGAAAAAGAAGGCCTGACCCCGGGAGACAATCCTCATGAAACCTTCCTCTGGCTGCGGGAACGAAAGGAGCACACGATGATCATCGGGCATAATCCGTTTTTGGAACAACTCGCCGGATGGCTGATGGGAAATGACCCCTTTGCCGGACCCGTGACCTTTCGCAAAGGCACTTTTCTTTGCCTGGAGAAACAGATTATCCCCCATCCCAAGCAGGGCCCCTTTCAAAGATGGTCGGTAAAGTGGTTGCTATTGCCCAAACTTTGCGCCCCATTCCCAGCCAAGGAGATCTGAGCAATGGCCTATTCCTCTTCAAGATGGCATTTACAGGAAGCGGACGCGGAGGAAATCTTCACCGTCACCGAGCTAAACCGTCAAATTAAAGCGCTTCTCGAAGGAGAATTTCCGCCGGTCTGGATCCGCGGAGAAATTTCCAATTTCCGGCGCCAACACAGCGGCCATGCTTATTTTACTTTAAAGGACGATGGGGGGCAGATTTCGGCGGTTCTTTTTCGGGGCAATGCACAACAAGTAAACATCGATCTGAAAGATGGTCAGGAAGTTCTCGCCTTGGGAGAGATCTCGGTCTACGAACCGCGGGGAACGTATCAGATCATAGTTCGCCATGCGATCGAGTCGGGCCAAGGCCGGTTGCAAGCCGAATATGAACGCCTCAAAAAGCAACTGGCCGGGGAAGGTCTTTTCGACCGTGAAAGTAAAAAGTCCTTACCCAAGCTCCCCGGGCACATTGCGCTGATAACCTCCGCCGCCGGGGCGGCCGCCAAGGATTTCCTGAGAATTCTGAAACGCCGGCACTGGAAAGGGAAAGTATCCCTTCTCCCCGTTCTGGTGCAAGGGAAAGGTGCCGCCCCGGACATTGCCGAGACCATTGCCTGGGCCAACCAATCGGGGCTATTCGATTTACTGGTGGTTGCCCGCGGCGGGGGTAGCTTGGAGGATCTGTGGGCTTTTAATGAAGAACAAACCGTCCGCGCCATTGCCGCCAGCGAACTACCCGTCATCAGTGCGGTAGGCCACGAAATCGATACCACCTTAGCGGATCTCGCGGCCGATTATCGTGCCGAGACTCCTTCCGGTGCCGCCGAAACGATCAGCAGCCTCTTCCTCGAATGGCAAAAAGCCGTGGTGGAAGCGGGAAATCGCCTGACCGAAAAAAGCAAGTATCACCTGGAGCGGCTAACTGGTTCATTGAGGGCGCTTCGGCTTCACTTACAGAACCACTCTCCGGAACAAAAAATTGAAAATGCCTTTCTCCGACTGGACGATCTGCAAAACCGGATGGAACGCTCCCTTCATGACTGCCTCACGGCCCGCCACCAGGCTCTTGACCAAAGCTATCACGATCTTTGCCAAAAAAATCCTGGCGCTTTACTTTCCTACGAAAAGAGGCGCCTTCCGGAATTGCAGCAAACGCTGGATCGCATGCTCCGGTATCGCCTGGAGAAGAAAAGAGATCAACTCACGCAGAAAGGCTCGACTCTCAAGTCCATGGATATAAAGAAAATTCTGAGGCGAGGGTTTTCCATGGTCACTGATATGGAAGGCAATATTCTGACTAAAGCAAAGGCTTTGTCCGAAGGGCAGTTGGTCAACCTGCGGCTACAAGACGGCCAGGCCCGTGCCGAAATTAAAGAACTTGCCGAAACAGAGCCTTTGCCTGAAAATAAATAAATGCCGACGGCATTGTGCCCCTTAATATCTTTAGAAACCATTCCCCCCGCGGAAAAAATGGGAGTTTGGACTATATGGGTTTTAATTTTATCGAGTTTGATTCTACCCCTTTCCCTTAGGGCCGAGGGACAGGTTCTTAATCCGCGAGAATCCGTGAGCGCGGTCCAGCAGGCCTGGAAGCATTGGTCCCCACTTTGGTCGCCTTCTTTTTCCATGGAGTCAGGTTTGTTCAATTCCCATCCTGTGACCCTTCCGTGGGAGGAAGAAGACCGAAAACTTTGGTATGATTTTATTAACCGCGGGAAAATCCCTCTAGAAGTAAGTCACCCCAATAGCGGGGTGTGGCGAAGCATTCTGGAAGAGTTCTCCGGAACTGCTGCCCCGGATGAAAGTTTCCAGCCCTGGAACAGCCAACGGATTCACCGTTTCCGAGATAAACTTCAGAAAGTCGATTCGGCGGGAGACCCCCTTTGGGGAAAAATGACCGAGGGAATCCTGCGACTCTTAGACGAACATATAATAAGACGGCAAAGTGAAGGCCGTATTCAAGCGCAAATAAACAGCTTGGAGCAAGCTAAACGGCGAACTTCAGATTCTGGCGCGGAGGAAATTTTGGAGCAACAGCAAGAAACCCTTCGGGAAGACCTGGCAATTCTGGAAGCCGAGGAAAGAAAAACCATCGACGATTGGAACAAAATCGTTCTTTTCAGTGCCCGTCAGCGACAATATTCCACCGTTATCTTACTCGATAGTTTGATCGATTATCTGCATCCGCAAACGCAGAGATTTGGCAGTAGCCTGTCGGCAACAGCCAGAGCCGAAGCGGATATCGCTGAGCAAATATTGGCCAAGATCGACGCGACCAATCAGGAAATCAAATTAGCCCTGCAAAAGGGCGACACCCCCAAGGCCTTTTTACGGGCGGGTGAATTATTTTTTTTGGCAACCTATCATCCCCATTTGGGAGAATCGTATTTACCCCCGGAAATTCGTCATCAACTGCATTCCTACTATCGGGAAATCCAGCAAATACGGCAAAATCTAACGGAGAGAAACTGGACTGTTTCTCTGGAAAAACTGAGGAATGAACCCTGGTTAAGCCACCCCACAGAGGAATGGGAACAGGTCGTAACCAGCACGGAAAAAGTCCGGGACAAAGCAGTGGACATTCTGGAGCAAGGCAAAATCGACCTGAAGCGGGAAAATTACGAAGAGGCATTACGAAAAAAAGCAAAGTCTCTGGATCTCTGGCCTCATAACCCGGAGTTCCCAGACCAATTGGAGAAATGGATTCTTCACCTGCAAGGCTATGTCCTGCACTTGCGGGAAACCGGAGGCCCCCACCAAAAGCAAGATGAATTGCAGGAAATCCTCAATCGCCGGGGCCAACTGATTTACTCTCTACTGCGTCCTTACCCTCAGTTAGAAGAGCAATATAGACAAATCCTCGTCAAACTGGACCAAAAAATGATCCCGTATCAAGAGTTCCTAAGGGACTTATCGATAGCCCGGCAAAAAACCAAAGCGGGATCTTACCTTGCCGCGCAAAAAATCCTGGACTCTTTAGGGGAGAATTATTCCGATTCCGAAGAGTTAGCCAGCGCGAAGCGCTTTTTGCAAAAAGCCATTGATATTGAACTACATCGTGAGAAAATGCTATCTTTTAGTCAACAGGGGCAAATCATTGTATCTTTAAGTCACGCCCAAGCGGCAGGCCTTGATGAAACGACTCTACAGCTAACCCGCCAACGTCTTGCCAACGCTATTCTACAAGAATTTCAGCGTCGCTATAGCGACCCTTGACCATGGAGCAGTTTTACTATTGCCATCAGAAAAAAGTCTACGGACCCATTCCGCTTGAGTTCATCGAAGAGCTTCGGAAAGAGGGAGTACTCACTGAAAAGACCCTCGTTCGACATGAAACGGCGGAGACCTGGGAGAGGCTGGCAAACTACCAATCTCTCCCCCATAAACCTAAAGAAAAAGAACCCGATCCGAATGCTCCCCCCCCACCGCCAAGCGGCAAGGATTTTCCACCTAATGGTCAGACTTCTGTCAAAAACCAGCCGGAGTTGAACGTCCCCCGGTACCATGGTTCACCTTCCCGCAATTTTCTCGTTTACCGTGGGATCTTTGCCTTAGGGTTGGCGACGGCTTTTGTTGGGCTTCTCTTTATCGGGGCCGCTCTTCTGGAAAAAACGCCGCCCCCTCCGGAAGACCAAACCAGTAAACCCGCGGGAGCAAGAAGCCTGGAAGACCTTGAATCCCAACAAAAGGTCAACCACTTAGCGCAAACCCGGCGAATCCTGGAGTCATTACAAGATCTACGCAATCTGCGCTGGGAAGTTCAGGAGCAAAGAATTCGTCATCTGGAGGCAAACGTTGTACGGGCTGAGAATCTTTTTACGGAGCCGGAAATCCTGGATTTTTACAATAACTTGAGCGAAGATCTTGCGATGGCCCACAAGTTACTTCTGACCTTGCGAGAAATAGAAACCGCTCTCCAAGCGGAGAGGGAGCAAAGTGATATTTTTGCCAAACGTATGCAAAGAGCAGAAATTCTTGATAAAATCGGGAAGTTGGAAAATTCTTTTGCTTCTTATGAAACTTATCTTCAAGATAGTCTTTGAGAACCCCATAATCCCCGACAATAACCCCGATGCCAGGTCCTAAAATCCGATGCCACGATCAAAATTAGCCCTCTTTCTGTTCGATTGCCAAAAAGGTCAATGGAGCACCATCAGCAAATTCCCCTACCCCCTTCCGCGAGAGGCCGAAATTGATGAAGCTCCGGTTTCTCTGCTTGAGCCACGGGACGGGCAAATCGGGATAGCGCATCATAAAACGGACACCTATTTATGCGTCGATGGCGATTGGGGGGACGAGGAGCCGACTACTTACGAGATCGTTTTGGCTCGTTACCATTCAATTCTGGTTGGTGACAAAGCGTATATTCTCAAAGCCGATGCGGATCGTCGCCCCAAACCTCCGGAAAACCCCGAATTGCCGTTAAAGTGGAATTTATACGGAGAGGAACGCGAGTCACTCGGGGAACCTGCAGAACTCGAGGATTTAGCCGCTCGAATCAAAGCCAAAAATTACTCTTTGGAGGTCACATCGGCATTACCGGACATCTTTCCTCTGGAAGAGTTTGAACCCTTTCCCTGCGCCGCCTTATTCGCCAATCTTACTTATCAGAGTGAAAGCGATGGAGGGCAAGAGGAGGATCACGAGGCCAAATTCGCGCAAAGGCGAAAAAAGGCCGAGAAAATTTTGCAGCACGGCGTAAATGCAATTTTTGACCGCGATCCCAATGATAAAATCTGTCCTTCCTGTTGGCTTCCTTTCAATGAATCGACGGTTATGGCGATCGCGGCGCACGAAGATCTCACGGATCCAGTGATGGGCGACAACGCGAGGCTTCGTTTTTACCCGACCCGCTATACACCTGAGGGTCTCCCAATCGACTCAACGGGGGTCCCGGCCTCCGGTTTGGCTTGTCCTCATTGTCGGAGTAGAATCCCCCGCGATTTTCTGGAAATTCCCCACCACATCTTCTCTATTGTCGGTGCCTCGCAAAGTGGCAAGTCTTACTACTTTACGGTTCTCAGCAAACTGTTACAAAAGACTCTCTTTAAACAATTCGAGATTTCTTTCCGGGACGAGGATCCGCAAGCCAATGCCGTCTTACACGAGATGCGGAACCGGCTTTTTCAGGGCCTAACTCCGGAGGAGACCTTTCTTTTAAAAACGCAGTTGGAAGGGGAAATGTATACCCGCCTCCGTCGTTTTGGGCAGGAAGTTTCCCTTCCCCGACCCTTCTCTTTTATCCTCTCTTCGGAAAAGAATGAGGACAAAAACGAAGGACTGATCTTTTACGATAATGCAGGCGAGCATTTTCAGCCCAATATTCCCCTGGAAGACTCTCCCGGGGCTCTCCATGTGGCGGTCTCCGCGGCGATCCTTTTTATTTATGATCCCACCCCGAATCAAGATCTGCGCAAAAAGCTAGAGGACCATGAAGACCCTCAACTGAAAGCACACGTTCCGGACAATCAGGAAGTGATTATGGCCGAGATGGAGAATCGAATTAAACAAATTCTCCAATTAAGAAGTCACCAAAAGATCAATAAACCTTTGGCGGTTATTGTCAACAAATGCGACATCTGGCAGTCGCTCCTGCCCCGCGAGAAGCTTCAGCCCACCATAACAAAAAATGGTCTCGACAATGCGGCCATCAAACACAACAGCAATCTGGTTCGCGAATTCCTCATGGAATACGAACCTGCCTTGGTGGCCAATGCCGAAGCCCTTTCCTCCCAAGTCCGGTATTTTGCCGCAAGTTCCTTTGGCCACTCCCCCAAGGAATTCAAGGACCCTGAGAGCGATGCGGTCTACTTGGCCCCGGATCCTAATAAGTTAGCTCCTATAGAAGTGGAAACGCCCGTTCTTTGGGCGTTGCATCAAATCCATTCGCAACTCTTTCCCGCTCTACCCTGACATGAAGTGGCAATTGTTCTATACCAGTAGCCGGCGGGGTCTTGAGTCAGGATCCTATGGTTTCACCGTGGTTGCGCGGGAAAGGGAATTCCCTGGCCGCCTGCAAAGACACTTGGTCCGTCTCAGCCATTTCGATCAGCGTCTTCGTAACCCCGAAGGACTGGCCAGTTTTCGCATCTTCGAAACCAACGGTGAAACCTATTATATTTTATCCCGAATTCGCAAGGCGGGCAGCGATTATAGTGGCCGGGGCAATTTTCTCGCGCAGCATTTGATTTTGGATAAAGCCGAAACCTTCGGTCTGCCCGGCCCGGCCATTCTATTAAGGGACTGGGCCGGATGGCGGGAAAACTGGAATGATCCCGCCCGTTACCTGGAGGAGAGTGATTATCCCGATTGGCCGGAAACAAAGCCCGATCGCAAAGCCTGGACGAGCATTGCCGGGGACGCTGATTACGCCGCCCACTGGGCCCTTATTTCCGAACGCGAAACCCCCGTCGCGATGAAGTTACCAATGGCTGATTCCTTGACGAAAGGTCTGGCTCTCTTTGCCGACAGCGGGGCCCTGCTCAAAGATGATGCCTGGAAAAAACCCTTCACAACTTGCCTTCAGATCAAAGATAAGCCAGAGGATTTTGAATGGCTTTGCCTGGTGCCCAAGGTAAGTCCCGAGAAAACGATTTCTTTTCCGGAGACCCACTTTTTCGACTTTACGCAAGATCCACCGAAGCTACCTGAGAGTCAGGGGAAAAAGCTCCGCATGGAAAAACAACATGACGGGGCCCGGCAACTGCGGGGTGATTACTTTCGTCGGGCCCCCAAACCAGGAGAGGTTCGGGTCAAACAGATAAAGAAAAAGGGGCCGCAGCGCAGCGCTGCTTCATCCTCTGGAACAAAAACAAAGAACCTGCGCCTTTATGCGGCAGGAGGCGCGGCAGCTCTGGTTGTATTGGGGGCCTTGGGCTTTATTCTGATTCATTTCCTCTCCAGTCCACCACCCCCACCTCCTCCAGGCACACAAAATGGAGACCGGCTCTTTCCCCCCTCCGCTGTAGAGGAAGCCAGCCCGCGCGAAGACGATACAATACCCTCCCTTACCGCGGAGCGCGAAGAAGACCAGGCAACTGATCTTCTGGAAGAAATTGAAGAAGACGCACCCCCCCTTTGGGAAATTCATTTGTCGGATCTCATCGAGGCCTTGGAGCGCGAGAAATCGTCCCGTGCTCCCTTCGTCTTATCCTCGGCCGAAGCGTTGATTTCTTACCAGGGTTTTTTATCAGCTGAGCCGCCTTCGGAGAAAATAAGGGAAATCCAGGATCGCCTCCCGTGGACACACCAAAATTACTTTCTTTTCATTGAAAGAGCTGAGCAATTACAAAGCAACGAAGGAGTCGCGAGTTTCTCCGATTGGAGTAACGAGTTATACGAACTGGTCCAACAAAGCACCCAATGGATGGTCCCGCAGCTAGCGGATTCAGGGAATTGGGCTATTCAGGAAGCTTCCGAGGGGTCTTCGAGGAGAATATACACCTTCGAAGAGAGTGAGGGCAGCCAGACTCCTCCCCAGGACGATTTAATTATTTTCACCTCCGAAGAGGCAGAGGAACGGGAACTTTTTTTACCACAGGACCTGGGACAAATCCTAAGGGATCAAAGAAAACTTTACCTGGAATTGCATTTTTCCGGTGAAAATCACCCCCCGGTTGGCCTTTATATCCTTGTTCCAGAAGAGCAAGCGCCCCTACAGGCACCACGGGAACATTTGCAAATAGAACCAGAAGAACCTCCTCTACTGTCCTTAATCCATTGGCCAGAAGATCTGCTTAGGCCCGCTTTAGGGAACAACCGACCCTCGCAAAACTTCCGGCTAACCGGAACCTCACCGAGTCATTTCCCTGATGACCAAATTTCAGCTTGGATAGAGATGATTCTCACTCACGAGATCCTTCTGGAAACAGCCAATACTGATGCGCAAGCCCCGGCGTTCCACCTCCTCCCTTCGAAGAGTGAGGAGTTTCCTATAGACTGGCCTGAGCATGCAACCCTTTCCACTGACACCAGCTTGGAGGAATTAGAAAATGAACTCGCCGGTATTTTGTCGTCCAAAGCCGAAATCGAAAGTCTTCTGGCCTTCAGTCGGACGGAATTCACTTTAGACGGCCTGCAGGACCGTTGGTCCCGATACACCCGGGGTGAAGGATGGCACGGAGAGCGAACGGAGAAGCAACTCTTACTGGTGGCGCAAAATCATGAGGAGATACATTCCCTTATCATAGAAAACCGTCATCTATGGGAGAATGACCCGCCGAATTTGCAGGAATTGGAAAGCGCCCTGCCCCCGCGCCCCAACCACGAGGGTTTGACCCAAAGCGACTGGCTTCAGGAAATCTTTGCCCACTTCATTTTGCTCTCCGCCTGGCAGTTGGAGGACGACCAACTTCTGGTCTTTCACGATGAACCGAAGAGTACCGAAAATACCCCAGAAGACTTCGAGGAAAATGGTGAATCGGAAGAACGAACGGAGGGGAACGGCAACGGGAACGGCACGGACTCCGAAAATGAGGAAACCGAACCGACGGCCGAGGGTGATCCGGTGACAAGCGATCCCGAAACTAATGAGGAAGAGGATGATGCCGTGGATACCCAAGACCCTGAAGAAGAGGAGGAATCACCCTTGCGCAAACGCCTGAACCAGACGAGCGGAACCTATCGAACCGTCTGGGAACAGTCCCGTGGAGCTTGGCAAGATGAATTGCAAAACCGTCTGGACCAGCTGAACGACACTTTGCAAGAAGCCCGCATAACCTATCTTGCAGCCTTCCTGGAAGAGCAATTTTCAGAAGAGCATCCCTTTTTTCCCTGGAGCCTAACCCACCAAGAAAGACCATTGATACGTTTCGAATGATCACCCCGGCTATGTTTCTAGCCCAACATCCTATCCCATGCCCATAGAGCCATCCCACCTAATTCATCGTATAGAGACACTGCTGAAGAATCCCAAAGCTTTCAAGAATGGAGAGAGTTTGGCGCGAGAGTTCACCAACCGCTGGGACACCGCCTGCCAACGCCTCGAGGATTGTGATCGTTTACGGGAGTACGGTGACGATTACACTGCGGTGCAAATCGCCGAGACCCCCCCACCCTTACTCGACGAACTTGACACCTTAACGTTTGGCGAATTAGAGCATTGGAAAACTCTCTGCGAAGAAAAGGGATGGCCTTTCCCAATTTACGATTACGACCCCGTCGCCATCGAAAAACTGCAAGAGCTTTACGCCAAACCGCTTAACGCTGACCACGAGTTATACCGCGAATTGCAAGGCGCTATTTTAAAAAAGGAATTCCCCAAAGCCCTGCCGGTTCTGCGGGAACTTCACCATAACTATCCCGAGGATGAGTCCTTGGAACAACAGAGAAAGGTTTTTGAAAAAAAGACCCTGGAGATTTACGAACAGGAAATCCAAAACCTCCTCGCCCGCGAAGAAAACGATCAAGCCATCGACCGTTGGCTGGAAATCCAGGAAGAAGAGTGGATGGTTCCCTTCGAGGGAGAAGTCTTTGCTCGTATTACCGAACTTTCCGAAGAGCGCGCCCAGCAACAACGTGAAGAGGCTGGCGAAGCGCTTTATTTTCAATTAAGCCAATTCTACGCTGCTAAGGAGTGGGAGGAAGCTTATCAGTGCCTTTCCGATCTGCAGGAAGGCTTGGCCAAAGGCACTCACTACCTGAATACCAAAAGGGCCACTCATTTGGAAAAAATGAGTGATACCATAAAACGACACCAACGGATTCGCGAACTGGCGGAGCAAGCGGAAAATCAAATCGAAGGCATTGCCCTTCTTCCGCCCTCTCAATACAAAACAATGGCCGGACGCCAGGAGGTTCAGGATTTCTGCCTCGCGTTGGAGGAGATGGAGGAGGAAATGGCATCTCTGGAAGGCTTTTTACCCGGCAAACTTGAAAAACGAAAAAAGGAAGTTCTCGGGGAAGTCCAAACGATGCTGGATCGCTACGTGAAACGCCTGCGTATTATTCAAATTTCCGCTGGTGCCGCCGCGGTCATCCTTTTGCTCTTCCTTCTTACCAACGTCTTCTCCCTTCTCCGGGAAAGAAGAGCCCTGGAAAATTTTGATGAGAGATTAGCTCAGGCAGACGCTTTACAATTGCAAAGTTTCATGGAGGATTCATTGCCGTCACGAATTCGATTTTACGAGGAGGCCTTTGAGGAAAGAAAAAGGCAGGCCGAAGAACTCATAGGTCCTCAATTGGCGTCTTTGGAGCGAATTGAACGCAATCGCTCTTTCATTGAATCGATTCCAGCCGCTGAGTATACCGAGCATTTCAACGAAATCGGCAACCGCTTGACGATTATTGAGGAGAATTTGGCGGATATTCCCGCCAGCGAAGTACCGGAGCAGCGAAGATTCGTGGAGACCATGCACGAACGTTTGCTGGCCGAAGGCAACCGCCGCGAAATTTCGATCAATAATCAAGCCCGGGAATTGTTGAGCGAGCTTCGCCAACTGGCCCTGGACCCCAATAGGATCAGTGATCCAGAGGAACTTGAAGAGCAATTAAATGCTTTCAACCGGATCAATGATGATTGGCAGGAGATGGTTGATAACATGCCACGGTTTTTGGAATTACGGGAAGCCTTTCAGGAAAACTTCTCCACCATTCAAAGCCGATGGCTAACGGTGCAGAATGAATTTATTGAATACCGTAACCATGAGCAGAATCTTCATCGCGCAACCAATGAGGAGGGATATCGGCGACTACTAACCGAGTTGGCGTTCCTTGAGCTTTCTCTTCCCTTGGTCTCTTCCGCCAGTGAGGCCCTGCGGGCGTGGACGGAAAATCCCGATGCCCTGGACAGCCTCTTTCCTGCATTCACGCGCTCTCCCCTGGGAGAATTGCTCGATCAAAACAGAGAATTCACCCCCAATTCCCTCGAACGCGAGGAACGCCGGGCCTTTCAAGCCATACTGCGCGATTTCGAAAGCGAAAATCTGGAAAACCTCCGTTTACACCAAGGCTATCGCCGGGATGCGCGCGGAAACAGCGAAACCTTTCCGGTATTTGTCTACGGCGATGTTTCGATTAGCAGCTTCGCGGTTGGACGGGAAATCGAGGAATATACCTTTCAGCAATACCTCGGCTCGGGCAATCTGGAGGAAGTCAATTTTCGTCGGTCCCGCCGCATAAGACCGGATGGACAACGTTTATCCTGGGAAGGAGAATGGCTATCCGAAGAAGCGCGGAGAATCCCGGAACTGCAGGTTCTGCAAACCCTACAGAATATTTTCGATGCCCCTGGCAACACCATTGAGCGGCCACTTCTGGCGGAACTCCAACGCATCTACCTGGATGAGGATTTGGACCCCCGGTTTAAGCTGTTTATCGACTATCATTTTCATAGGGTATTTCGCCATCGTCCCTGGCATTGGGGCATTGCCTTCAGTCAAAACTACCGCAGCCATCGCCTCAATTTTGAACGGGTTTTGGGGAACCATACGCCTACCGTATATGATTTTCTATCGTCCGAGGATTCAGATCCCATTCGGACCCGGCAAATCCGTTCGCTGTACCAGACTCCACCAGAGGTATTGAATGAAGCCAGAGTGGTCTTCCATCTACATCAGAGATTTGCCGACATCTCCACCGAATTGGCTGGTTTCGTCGGTGTGGATGAGGCAGTCCACACGCCCGCCGGGGTTGCCCGCCCACCGTTATTCGCGCTCAATCAATCCTCGCGGGATTGGGATATGCACCCTCCCCAAGATGACCCCGCCAGTTGGGCTCTTCCCCTTTCTCCAATACTTGTGCCCGATGAGAACTTAGCCCGGTTGATCACGGAAACGGCTTCGGAACTGGATACCTCCTCAGAATTTGTTCGCCAACAATGGCAAAATCGTGCTCCTCTTCCAGAATGAGGTCCTTTCCCGAGGAAAAGCTATTTTACATAAAGTTCAAAGGCCAGCGAGATGGTCCCTTCCCTTTTCGTGAGATCCGCAAAAAATACCTGCGTCGGGAATTCGGTGGCCTTCACTATTTGGTTACCGCGGATGAATCAATCCCCTTGTCCCGTATTTTCGGAAATTCCCCGAAACAAAAAGCAAATTCCTCTTTGGCCCTTGCCAAGAGGACGCAGGAAGAAAAGCAGCCCTCTCAAAGTCCCCGCCCCCGGCATTGGGTTTGGGTGAATGATCGACAACAAGGGCCTTTCACTCTTAGGGAGATTCAGACTTTGCTTGAAGCGGGCAAACTGGGTGGACAAAATCTCCTTTGGCTTGAACATTCCCAAAGTTGGCGAAAGATTGAGGAGGTTTTGCCAACGAACACTTGGTAAGCGATAACTTTTATTCACCTTAAACAATGCCATGGCCGATATCCTTCTCAAAAACATTCCTCCTCATTTGCATCAGGCCCTCCGGGAGCGCGCAAAACAGGAACACCGGAGCTTGAACAAAGAAGTTATATCCCTTCTGGCCAAGGCTATCGATCATTTCCCGACCGAACATCCGGAGGGTCATCCAAAGAGTTTTCCCGCAAAAGCAACCCCAACCGCAGCAGACCCTTCCCCCAAAAAACAGGAACCACGAAGATCCATTCAGGACGATTTGCCACCCCATCTTCTTTAATCCAGGGTTTCCTCATGTTCGCAACCAATAAAAAACCGACTTATCCGATTGTCGATAAATTGCGTCGCTACCTGGTGCAACATCGGCGGGAACTGGCCCTACCGGTAATTTATCAAGACCTGATGCGCTTTCAAGGTTCGGTCCCTCTTCTGGATGCCAACGGGCGGGAAACTTTGTGGGAAACCGTCTTCTATGACCACAACATTCGCCCCGAACTTTTTGAATCACTAACCTATATCTATGCTTTGTTGAAGGTGGATGGTGATCTTTCGGTGATGAAACACCTTTATGTTGACCGGGTGGATTACTGTACCTTTGGCAATTCCTGTCCTTTCCGGATTCGCATCGTCAACTCCTACAACGATAACCAGGACTACTATTATATCAAAAAAGCCGACGCCTCCCGGATCTACGGTCTGGAGTTGGAACATCTCCTTTCCCCTAACCGAATGAACTATTTCAGTTCGGGCGATACTCTGATTGAAGAGCATGTCGTCGGGATCCCCGGTGATATTTTCATCGGCAACTGGCTGGAAAGCAACCGACTGAAACCCGTGCGGGTCGCCAAGGAATTGGTAAAATTCAACGAACGTTGCTTCATCCGCCTGCTGGGCGATATGCGTTCCTACAATTTCGTCGTCGACGTAACCCCGGATTTTGAGGAAACCCAGATCCGCATCCGACCCATGGACTTCGACCAACAGTCCTACAGTGGCATTAAGAATTTTTACCTGCCGCAATTTTTCCGGGAAAACAACAAACTGGCGCTTTATTGCATAAAACACCTGAATCCCACCACCGCCTACCAATATCAAAGGGAAGAGCAAACGCTTATTTTCAAGCGTATGAATATCATCCGGGAGCGCTTGGCCGCACTTCTGCAGGCCATGTCCGCAGATCAAATCTCCACCCCCGAAAAAGTAGCCCAGCTAGGCGAATCCCTCACTGAGCATTACCAGAATGATCGCTTTCTGGAATGCCAGAATATGGGTGAAATTGTGAGCGAAAGTCTCAATACCATGGTCAACGATCTTAACCGGCCTGGAAAAAGGCGCAAACCACTACTCGATTGGTTGCCCGCTATCCGCGGAGATCAAAAGGAACTTCTCTGAGGACTCACCGAGGCTGGACTTTGCCTCTTTATGCCCTTAGAAAGGAAGATTCACTCATCTTCCCATGGGATTACTTTATCGCTATCTACTTCGCCCTTATTTTTTTCGTCTAGACCCTGAGGCCGCCCATGACCGTGCGGTAAAAGGGATGGAGCTTCTGGGTAAAGCCACCCCGGTGCGTAAAATCATGGAGCACTGGAACCAACTCTCTCCCAAGCGCTGCCAACCGATTTCCGCCTTTGGTCTTAAATTTCCCAATGCGGTTGGCCTCGCTCCCGGTTTCGACAAAAACGCAACCTGCTGGCAAGCCGCTGCCGCGCTGGGCTTTGGCCATGTTGAAGTGGGAACGGTCACCCGCCAAGGCCAACCGGGAAATCCTTCCCCCCGAATGTTTCGCTATCCGAAACAACAGGCGGTTATCAACCGGATGGGCTTTAATAATGACGGGGCCGAGGTTATCGCCAAACGGCTGCAGAAGGATTTTGCCTCCCGCACCATTCCCGTCGGGGTGAATATCGGCAAAACCAAAACGGTCTCCCTTGACCACGCTGCCCGCGACTACGAGGAAAGTTTCGACCTCCTGGCCGATTATGCCGATTACATCACCATCAACATAAGTTCCCCCAACACCCCCGATCTGCGCAAATTGCAGGAAGACACCCATCTTGATCTTCTCCTCGGCACTCTCCAAAAGGCCAATCGTCGCCGCCAGAAGGAAGACGGCAAAGCGCGCAAACCCCTGCTCCTGAAAATTGCTCCCGATTTGACCTACCGTATGATTGATCAGGTTTTGGAAAAAGTTTTTGCCTTTGAATTTGACGGTATTATCGCGACCAACACGACCATCCAACGGCCACCACCTTTTAATCAAGAGAACCAGGCGGGCGGATTGAGCGGCAAACCTCTTCGTCAAAAATCCACCGAGGTCATTCGTTACATTCACCAAGCCACCAACGGGACGCTTCCGATTATTGGCACCGGAGGCATTCTTGATCCGGTAAGCGCCGGAGAAAAAATGGATGCCGGGGCGACTCTGATTCAAATCTACACAGGCATGATCTACGAAGGTCCCTTTTTCCCCCGTGAGCTGGCCCGTGCCCTGGCTGCCGGGCAGAAGCCTTGGGCTTATTGAGCAACTTGATCGTGGCAAGATGAACCCCTTTCCCCCTCGATTTCTTGCCAAAACGCATCTCCTGAATTGACTCTTTTTTTCGGCCGATGCCATTTTCAATGACCCAACCCTTTTCCCATTATGCCTAAACAAGCTGTTCTCCTTGCCAATCTCGGATCTCCCGATTCCACTTCCGTCCCCGATGTTCGAAAATACCTGAAGGAATTCCTTTCCGACGACCGGGTATTCGACGCCCCCCAACCCATTAAAGCTCTTATTCTCTACGGGCGCGTCCTGCCGTCCCGTCCGGCCGCCACCGCCGAGGCCTATGCCTCTATCTGGAAGGAAGGGGAGGCTCCTCTTATTCAAACGACCCGCAAGGTACAGGAACTCCTCACCAAAGAGATCGACCTACCGGTGCACATTGCCATGCGCTATGGCAAGCCCACCACCAGCGACGCCATTCGCCAGATGAAAGCCGACGGCATTGAGGAGGTTTTTCTAATTCCCCAGTATCCGCATTACGCCATGTCCAGTTACGAAACCGCGGTCATTCACGTGCAGGAGCGCCTGCGGGCCTTGGCGCCGGACATCAAGCTTCACCCCTATCCACCCTTTTTCCGGCATCCTCAGTACATCGACGCTCTATGCCAACGCCTCTCTCCCTACCTGGAGGAGGAATACGATCATGTTCTGTTCAGCTTCCACGGTATTCCGGTGCGACATCTCCGCAAAGGCGACCCCTCCAAGGCTCATTGTACCAAAGTTGAGGATTGCTGCCGGACCTGCAGTCCGGTGCACAGCGTCTGCTACCGCGCACAGTGCTACCGAACGGTGGACGAAGTCGCCCGTCAATTGAAGCTTCCCGCTGACAAATATTCAGTCTCCTTTCAATCCCGTTTCGGCAAAGAGCCTTGGCTGGAACCCTACACGGACAAGGAATTCGAAAGATTACCGCGTAAGGGGAAGAAACGAATCCTTGTAATGACCCCGGCTTTTGTCGCGGACTGCCTGGAAACACTCGAAGAAATTTCCATGGGCGGCAAGGAAAGCTTTCTCGAAGCGGGCGGGGAAAAATTCACCTTCGTCCCCTGCCTAAACGAACACCCGGCTTATATTCATTTTCTGGCGGAAAGAGTCCGTGAATTTCAAGACTCCTCTCGTCCTCAACCAGCCGCCTGCGGATACTGAAAATGCTTGGATTCTTTCTCGAAGACCGGATCCTCATGGCCCTCGGAGCCTTGCTCTATGGGATCGCCTTTCTTTACGTCCTTCTCTTTGTCCGAAGAGACCGCTCTCATCCTCCCTCGATCACCTACGCGATTATTCTGGTCGGCTGGATCTTGCAAACCACCGGTATGTATATACGGGGATTGGAAGTTGGGGGATGCCCCTTGGGCAATGCCTTCGAGATCCTCCAATTCGTCGTTTGGTCGCTGGTCCTTCTCTATCTCGTCGTCGGCAGCTCCTTTCGCGTAAGCCTTCTGGGATTTTTCAGCGCCGGTCTGGCCGCTTTACTGGGATTGTTTTCGCTGCTTCCGGCCTTTGATCAAACCCGACGGGAATGGATGGAGGGCGTTTCCGTATGGGTTGAGCTGCACGCCGCTCTCGCTCTTTTCAGCTACGGGGTCTTTGCCATCTTAGCTCTCGTTTCAGCCATGTTCTTGCTTCGGGATTACAGCTTGAAAAAGAAAAACTTTCACGGGGTCTTTCACTTTCTTCCCTCCATAAAACAACTCGAGGATATTAAATACCGACTCCTGGTCACCGGGCTTTTGATACTATCGGTATCTCTATTGTTGGGCGCAGTAAATTGGTCCCAGGGGGATAGCACTCTTTATCCCAAAAAGTTTCTTCCGACCCTGGCCCTCTGGCTTTGCTACTTTGTTCTTTTGATCCTTCGCTGGCGACAGGCTCTGCGTCCTGCCTCCCTGGCGTGGGCTTCCATTATCCTTTTCTTCGTCGCCCTGATCACCCTGGGCCCCGTCAATGCCTCCCGTGGGGCCCTGGCCCCGGTTCCCAATGATGGTGATACCTCCTCGCTTCGCGAAATAAGATCCAGCCCGTCTGAACCGCTCTCTCCCGATTTTACGATTTCCCGCTGATTCAGCGCTCTCCCGTTATGCCAGTAGAGAACGCGATCACTAATGCCCCCGACAACCTTTTTCTTTACGGTGCCACCCACCGTGAAGTTCCTCTCAATTTACGCGAAAAACTGGCTTTCACGGAGGACCGGCTGGTTGATTTCTACCGGAAAACCAAAGGGCACCCCCATCTTGGAGAATTGCTTTTGCTCAACACCTGCAATCGCATGGAAATCTACGGAGTCGCTCCTCAGAGCGCTCTTTTCAGCAAAGAAATTCTACGCGGTTCCTTGTCCGCCACGCTCTCGCTGCCGCGCGAAACACTGGACCAATGTCTTCAGTTCACCGTCGGCAAGCCCGTGGTTGAACATCTCTTCAGGGTCGCGTCCGGTATCGATTCCCTCGTCGTTGGTGAGGCCGAAATCCTCGGCCAGGTGAAAGCGGCCTACGCCACTGCGCGTACGGAGGATACCATTGGCCCGCTCCTCAACCGCACTTTTCAAAAATCCTTCCAAGCCGCAAAATGGGTGCGCACTCATACCGATATCGGCAAAGGGCAAGTCAGCGTTGGCTCGGTAGCCGTCGAATTGGCCGGACACGTCTTTGGGGATCTTGCGGATTGCCGGATTCTGATTATCGGGGCCGGCGAAATTGCCGAACGCACGCTCACTTCCCTGCAAAGCCGCGGGGTCACCAATGTGACCATCGCCAACCGCACCTACAGCAAGGCCTGCGAAGCTGCCCGAATTTTCCATGGCCGCGCCATTCCCCTTGAGGACATCAACACCGCGGTCCGCGAAGCTGATATCATTATCGGTTCAACCGCCGCTCCCGAACCAATCCTTACCGCCCCTGATTTAAAGTCCCTCCTGGCCAGACGTCCGTTGCAACCCCTCTTCCTCATTGATCTCTCCGTCCCGCGGAATTTTGACCAAGCCTGCGAGAATCTCTCCAATGTTTATCTCTACAACATCGACGATCTGGGAAATCTGGCCCAAGACAACCTAAAAGCCCGTCATCAGGAAATTGACGCCTGTCGCCAAAGCCTTTCGTTGCGTGCTTCGCACCTATGGGAACGCCTTGATTCCCAAATGAAAGGCCCCTCCTCTGATTGACCGTTCACGGGCTTTGTAAAGTCAGCGGCTTTGCAGCCGTATACGATCCAGGCCGACCCGACGGCACTCGTCCATAATGAAGGCCACTTCCCGGAGCGGAGCCTCCTCGTCCGCCATCAGGCGAACCGAAACATAACGCCCGGTCCCCTCCATACGACTGAGGAAACTTACCAGCCCATCCCGGTCCACTGAATGACCTTCCCGTCCCAAAAAGATCTCTCCGTCCGCCGACAAACGAATCAATAAACCCTCCTCCAGAGTTCCCGTTCCAGCGGTGTCCATTTGGGGCATCGTGATATCCAGAGAACGAACATCGTGAAACTGCATGCTGGTGACAAAAAAGAAGATTAGAATGGTCAACACATCCACCAGCGGAATGATGTCAATGCGCGGTTTACGCCTTTGCCGCCCAAGGGTCAAAAGAGGCGTTCCTGACGTTGAAACTTCGGCCATTTCCTAGTCCTCCTCTTTATCCGCCGCCCGCACCAGGGCCAGCGCAGACTCCAATTGAATGGTGAAGGTCTCGGCTTTTCGTTGAAAAAACCCATGGAAAACCAGACCCGGAATGGCAATGGCCAGTCCCACTCCTGTCGTCATGAGAGCCAGGGCCACCCCTTCAACGAACATCCCGGGGTCCGGCATTCCGGTATCGGGCGAAATATTTCCAAAAACCGTAATCAAACCAGTTACCGTCCCCAGGAGACCAATCAAGGGAGCGATGGCGATCACAATTTCCAGCACGACCAAACCGCGCTGTAAGCGGTTCGCCTCCAGTCTGGCCAAAGCGCCAATCGCCTCATCGTCGCCTTCATAGTCACGGGAAATCGAGACTATCCGCCCGAGCATACTTTTGCCCGGATCGGCGGGCACTTTCCCATTGGCCAGCGACTTTAGCAATGCGGGCGGGCAGATCCGTCCCGAGGACAAAACCAAGAGGCGCTCCACCACCACGAAAAAAGCGACGATGGCACAGAAGAGCAACGGATACAGAAACAGGCCTGTTCCTTCAGCGAGTGTAGGCATACGATTAATCTAGCAAAGGAACCGCCTCTTGCAAGAGATCGTGCATAACCTTGGCCGGATGTTGCAAGGCATTGATATGGCAAATCCGGTCTTCCCCGTAATAACCCATCAAGGGTTTGGAAATGGAGTCGTAGGTCGCCAAACGTTTCTCAATGACGGTATTGCTGGCATCGTCAATCCGGTTATCACGGAGGGCCCGACTGCGCAGACGGCTGAAGAGTTGCTCCCGGTCCGGACAGGTAAGATGGAAGACTTTCAAGACGTCGATCATATCCTTCATCAATCTCGCCTGGTTGACATCGCGGGGGATACCGTCGAGCACCAAAATATCCTGTTCAGGGCGAAAATCCCGGGATTTCACCCGATGCTTGATCCGCGCTTTCCACAACCGCAGGGTAATTTCATCCGGCACCAATTGCCCCTTGCTGGAGTACTGCAAAAAAGCCTGTCCGAGTTCGGTACTCGTATCGATGGAGCGAAAGACATCACCACAAGCGCAGTGATAAAAACCGGGCAATTCACCCAGGGCATGCCCCTGCGTCCCCTTTCCCGTGCCCGGAGCTCCAAAAAGCAAAATCGTTCGGTATTTTTGATCCATGGCGAAATCATGTCTCTTCTTGCCTCGTTTGGCCACCGTTTAATTTCCCTTTTCCTTAAATCCTTTCATCCTACTCCCCACCGAAAAGTCTCTTCCGGGGCTGAGGTGCAAATTTCCCATTACCCTTCTCCGGCCGCCAGAATCTCCGCGCCTATCCGATCGGCCAGAAGGAACCCTTCCGCGGAAAGATGATACCTTAGGCCCTTACCCCTTTTTCGGATGACCAATCCTTCCCCCTGTAGTTTTTCCCATAAGCTTTCCCATCCCGGATTGCAGGTTTGCTGCAAGACCTTCTCCAAGACTTTCTCCTCCACGCCCCCGGGCATCCGTAAACCAAAAATGAGCCGATCCACCGCCCTCGTTAGCGGAGTCACGGGAAGACGATCGATCGTCGCCCGCCGATCAGCCGCCAAATCTTGCCCCCAGGCCTCCAAACCGGAACGATTGGTTCCCCGCCACCCCCCTTGTTGAGAGGAAGCCGAGGGGCCAAGCCCTACCCATTCGCCCATTTTCCAAGTGTTTACATTGTGGACACAGGCAAAGCCCCCCCGCGCGTAATTGGAGACCTCGTATCGATCATACCCCTCTTTCGCCAGCCACATCGGAGTTTTCCGATAGAACTCAATTTCCCGATCCTCGTCCCGTCGAATCTCTCCACGGCTGAGTTTCCACCACAAGGTGGTGTCCTCCTCGAAGGTCAGGCAATACGTCGAAACATGCTCCGGCGCAAGCGCCACCACCTCCCGTAAATCCGCTTCCCACTCATCCCAGGATTGCCCCGGCAAGGCAAACATCAAGTCCAGATTGATATTGTCGAACCCCGCTCGGCGGGCCGTGGCAAAAGCCTCGAAAATCTTTTCCCGGGGATGCATTCGCCCGAGTTTTTCCAGATAGTTTGGTTGAAAACTCTGCGCTCCTATCGATAGGCGGCTCACCCCGATCTCCTGCCAAGCCGCCAACCTTGCCGGAGTGGCCGAAGCCGGAGTCATTTCCACCGTCCATTCTTGCCGCGGCTCGCCGTAAGCCTCTAGTATAATTTTTCCGAGTTCCCGGATTTGCCCCGGTGACAACAATCCGGGAGTACCCCCACCGATGAAAATCGTATCCAAAGGTCGTTCCAGCGGCGCCAAAAGAGTTTCCCGCGCCAAAAGATCCAAATATTGCCGGACTTCCCCTTTTTGCGGAGTCTGCTGGTGAAACGCACAAAAATCGCAAGTGGTTCCGCAAAACGGCACGTGTACGTAAAGCCCCAAAGGCTCTCCGTCCAAAGGCGGTGGCAGGACCGATAAAGCAGGTGACGTTCCGGAAGTCTTCATTCGGAGGGCAGAAGGAAATCGGCATAAACCATACGGTGATCAGAGGCTTTCGCCCAATAAGGCCCGTCATAAACGACCGCCGAATCTTTTTCCCACCACGGCCGCATCGCCGGGGAAACCAAAAGATAATCAATCCGGCTATACAAACCGGCCTTCTCCCATCGCTGGGTCCAGGTCAGGCCATCCTGATCACGGGCGGGCAAAGGTACGCTGATCTGCACGTCACCGCGAATGCGCAGTCGCCGCAGGGCACTGGAATGGAGCAAATCGTTCACATCCCCGGCAATCAGAAAAGGATCCTCCGCGGGATTCCGGGAAGCCAGAATATGATTCCTCACCGCTTCCGCCTCCCGGATCCGTTTTTGCTCCGCCTGCGGGTCATCCGCCCGCTCGGTCCATTTACTTTTCAAATGCACCACGTAAAGCGACCAGGTTTGTTTCTCCCCCGCCGGGAAAACAACCTCCAGAAGCCCCCTTTTGACCAATTCGCGATCGCCAAAGTAGGGGAAATCCAGCGCCGTCCAGGCTCGAACTTCCACCGGTTCAATTTTCGCCAGAAATCCGATTTTACGCACTTCGTCGACCGCTTGAATCACTTCCCCAAACGGGTAATCAAGGCCTTCTTGCCGAAGATCCTTACGCAACTCTTCCAAAAACGCCTCGCCACCAATTTCCTGAATCGCCAAAACCTCCGGTCGCACTTCCCTGATGATATTCCGCACGGCGGTTTTTTCTTCTTCGGGCTTCGGATATTGTGAACGCCACTGCCCCTCGAACACGCGGTCCATTACCCCATAATTGTAAAGATTGAAAGTGGCAATACGAAGCCTCGGTTCCCCGCCGTCCCCCTCCGCCGCCGCCAGCGGTGGCGCAAGAGTCAGCAGGAAAACCAGGCTAGCCGCCAAAAAAAAGGGAAGAGAGAGAAAATGACGTTTCACGCTCTCCCTTTTGTTCGCTGGCGGGGATCTCGTCAACCCCTACCCGACCCAGCCGCGTAGTTTAACAGCCTCCGCAACCCGACTGACCGAGACCAAGTACGCGGCCATACGCATATGCACGTCCTGGTCGCGATGCATCGCAAAAACCGCGTCATAGGCATGGGACATGTGATAGTCCAGCTTCCGGTGGATCTCCTCCAGCGGCCAGAAATAATTCATTTGGCCCTGCACTTGTTCAAAATAACTGACTGTAACCCCGCCCGCATTGGCCAGAAAATCCGGAATCACATGAATGCCCCGGTCGTGAAGAATCGTATCGGCATGAGGCGTCGTCGGGCCATTGGCCAATTCGCAGATGATCTTCGCCTTGATTTTATCGGCATTTTGCCGGGTGATGACATTTTCCAACGCGGCCGGATAAATGATTTCAGCATCGGTTTCCAAAATTGTCTCGGGATCAATCTGCTCGGCTCCGGGAAAACTGGCGACCTGCCCGTGCTTGAGCTTGTGCTTAACCAATTTTTCCGGATCCAATCCGTCCTTACAATATATCGCGCCACTGGTATCCGAGACGGCAACCAGCTTACCTCCGCCCAACAATTGGGGGTGGAGCAAGGCCGCATACTGCCCGGCATTGCCAAAACCTTGCACCGCATAGGTGGTGTTGGGATCGATATCCAGCTTCTTGGCCGCATACCCGACGCAGAGCACCCCACCCCGTGCGGTGGCGTCATTACGTCCTTGGGATCCTCCCAAAGGCAGAGGTTTACCGGTGATAACGGCCGGATGAGAGTGTCCCACAATCGTTTCATACTCATCCATCATCCAGGCCATGATTTGCGGCGTGGTATAGACATCGGGAGCCGGAACATCACGGTCAAAACCCAATTCCCGGGCCATCACCCGCATCCATCCCCGGGCCAAACGCTCTTTTTCTCCTTCGGAAAGGGCCTTGGGATTACAGACGATCCCTCCCTTGGCCCCGCCAAGCGGAATATCGACCACCGCGGTCTTCCAGGTCATCCACGCCGCCAAAGCGCGAACCGTATCGACCGTTTCCTCGGGATGCCAGCGGATACCGCCTTTCCCGGGGCCCCGGGCATCACTGTATTGCACCCGGTAAGCCCGGAAAACTTTACTGGAGCCATCGTCCATGCGGACCGGAACAGTAAAGCTGTATTCACGCTGGGGCCAGCGCAGCAATTCACGCATCGCGGGCTCCAGACCAAGGATTTCCGCCGCCTCATCAAATTGAGACTGGGCGATTTTGAAGGGATTATTGGTAGTATTTTGAGTCAAGGTAATCAGTGGGTTAAGGTTCTCTTTCAATCTTAAATGACCTTTCCGTCAACTTTAATCAGCCTTTTCTACGAATCTCCCTCTCCGGAAGATAGAAAGCTGCCCTGCCCGGGGCATTCATAAATTCCACTGGGTCTTCTGACAAAACTGTGGGTTGAATTTGATCCTTGGAAACATCCGACCGTACTCCTTTCTGAAGAGTGTCGCAACCCTGTTCCGGCCTCGCCCTGCGAGGCGACTTAATCACCTCGACCGACGTCCGTGGAGTTGCCTCCACGGCTACCCTCGATTCGCCCGCTGAGGCTCAAAAACAAAATCCCGCAGGGACCATGCGAACGCCCCGCGGGGCTCAGACACAACAAATCCCGGAGGGAGCCACATGCCAGGTCCCGTAGGGACCGACCGAGGGTAGGCGTGGACGAAAGTCC
>JAIUMY010000032.1 GCA_022565335.1 Opitutales bacterium | reverse complement strand
CTGAAAAAGATCCGGCGAATGGATCAGAGGACACGCAAAGCCAACCGCAAAAGCCCATCAACTAAAGGAAGAATGTAATCACTAAAAAAACAAATCAACGGTTCTTGACAAACCATCATAGCAGCCGGAATCGTAAGATTTTGGACCGGGTGGGAGGCGAGGCTTCCGGCATCGTCCAAAGACTCACGTCTTCGGCTACGGCGTTTCGGTGCATTCGGCACGGGAAAACCAAGGAACCACCATTCCCTTCCCCTTTCCCTCGGCTGTTTCCCTTGATTTCCCGAGGAATGACCTTGCTGTTCCAGAGGGCTTGGGCTTTGGTGAGAAGATGAAGAATAATCCGGTAGAGACGGTGGGGATTTGGCCTTTGACGGGAATCCGTCGGGAGCTGGATTATCGTTTGCCGGAGCATTTACAAGGGAAGGTGCAACCTGGTTCGCTGGTACGGGTGCCTTTGGGTAAACGAAGTTGTCTCGGCGTAGTGGCCCGTATGCCCGGGGAGGGGCCGTGGCCGCTGAAGGATCTGAAACTGGTCTCCCAAGTGGTGCATGATCAGCCGGTCTTCACGCCTACCTTGCTGCGCTTGGCGGAGTGGGTGCGAGAATACTACGCTGCTCCGATGGAAGGCGTTCTGGAAACGATGATTCCCAAACCGGTCCGGCAGGGAATGTCGGTGCAAACGGTCAAATTTCTGGCACCGGGGAAAAAGGTTTTGGCGGCAGAGGCGTTGGCCGCTTTGAAAAAGAAAGCACCCCGGCAGTGGGCGACCCTGGCCTTTGTGCGAGAGCAGGTCTTTGCGCCGCGCAAAAGTCTGGTCAAACAACGCCTGGGGATCACCGATTCGGTCATCAAGGGGCTGCTGGAAAAGGAGCTTCTGCGGGAAGAGGAACGGGTGGCCGACCGGGATGCCTATGAGGATGATCTGGCAGATCAGGAAGTAGTGGCCACCGGGCATGAGTTGAATGATGAACAAACCGCGGCGGTGGACCATGTCGCCGCCTCCCTGGCCAAGGAAGAGTATGCGACGCACCTCTTGCACGGAGTGACCGGGTCCGGCAAGACTGAGGTGTACCTGCACCTGATTCGGCGCGCGTTGGACTTGGGGAGAACGGTGATCTACCTGGTTCCGGAACTCGCCTTGACTTCCCAGACGGTGGGGCGTTTGCGCCGGCGGATGGAACAGGAATGTGGGGTGCAAACGGCGGTTTGGCACAGTATGCTCTCCGCCGGAGAGCGCCTCGACGCATGGCGGAAACTCAACAGCAACGAAGCCCGTATTGTGGTGGGAGCCCGCTCGGCGATCTTCGCACCCTTGCAGAAGGTGGGGCTGATCGTTGTCGATGAAGAGCATGAGGCCGCCTACAAACAGGCCGAGACGCCCCGGTATCATGGAAGGGATACGGCGGTTTATCGGGCCCGTTTGGAAAATGCGGTTTGCCTGCTCGGTTCCGCGACCCCTTCGGTGGAATCGATACTCAATGCCCGCCGCGGTAAATATCACCTCGAAAAACTGACCAAACGAATAGATGACCGCAAATTACCCCGTATTCAGATTGTGGATATGAAGAGGGAGATTCTCAGCAAACGTGGGAATATGGGGCTTTCCCGTCCTTTGGTGGATAAACTGATCGACCGTTATGAACGGCAGGAGCAGTCGATTCTTTTCATCAATCGCCGCGGTTTCAGCAAAAGCATTTTATGTCCCGATTGCGGACATGTCTGCATGTGTCCGCATTGCAGCGTGCCAGTCACCTACCATAAGTTCGATGAGCTGATGAAGTGTCATTTATGCGGGTATGTGGAGACCGTTCCGCACAAATGTCCGGCCTGTCGCTCCGAAAAGATCCGGCAAAAAGGCTTTGGAACCCAGCGGGTGGAGGAGGCGGTGCGGAAAATCCTTCCCAAGGCGAAGGTGTTTCGCATGGACGCGGATACGATGGCCAAGAAAAACCTTTTCCGGGAGATCCTGGGGGATTTTCGCCGGGGGCGGATCGATGTGCTGGTCGGAACGCAAATGATCGCCAAGGGACTGGACTTTCCCAACGTAACCCTGGTCGGGTTGGTGGATGCGGATATCGCCTTGCATCTGCCCGATTTCCGGGCGCAGGAGAGGACCTTCCAGCTGTTGGTGCAAGTTTCCGGGAGAGCGGGCCGGGGAGACCGCGCGGGGGAGGTGGTGGTCCAGACTTTCACGCCCCAGGCGGGTCCCATCGAATATGCGCGCCAGGGTGATTTTGAGGGTTTTTTGGAGAACGAAATAGAGCAGCGGAAGATGTTTGGGTACCCGCCGTTTCGTCATTTGATTCACCATTTGTTTCAGGGACGCAATCCCGAGAAGGTCGAATTTTTTGCTGAGCAATGGATGCGAAAAGTCGAGCAGGAGTTGGGGGACCGTCTGGAAATCCGCGGTCCGGCCCCAGCCGCCCTGGAGAAGATGAAGGACCAATACCGCTTTCAGGGTTGGTATTTTTGTCCCTCTGTTTCCCCGGTCATCCGTGACCTGCAAAAACTCCGGGACGACTTTGACTGGCCCGATGACATCCGGCAAATCCTCGACGTCGACCCTGCCGGGGTGATTTAGGAAAAGTGTGAAAAGGGGAGTGGTGGGGAAATAAAGTAAGAAGGAAAATTTAAGGTCGAAGACGGCGTAGCACTTAAGAAAAACAGCCGGAGGAAGGACCCGTCACGCGATTGATTCAGAGAGACCACCGCTGAGCGGGATACGCCTTCGCCATCCCGGTGGGGTGCGACCGTTTCCCGGGAGGGCGAGGGTCTATCCGAGCTCGAATGGTGGGTTTGAGGCGCAAGTTCCCGGCGGAGGGCCATTGATCCAATCGGGTGCAATTGGGAACGAAAGACCGGTCACCGCGCGAAAGCTCAGAGGGACCTTCGCCCTCCCAGTGGGGTGCGACCGTTTCCCGGGAGGGCGAGGGTCTCTCCGAGCTCGAGTGGTGGGTTTAAGATATCGTTTCGTTTTCAGGGTATGCGGAAAAGAGTTGAGATTTTGGCTGGTTGAACGTATCTATTAAAAATCGTTATGTTCACGGATCGGCGGAAGTTTATCAAATCATTGGGCGTTCTTGGGCTTGCCGGAATAGCTGGCTTCCCCGGTTTGTTATCCGCTTCCAACTCGGAGGGGGCGAAGGTCCACATCGTGCGGCGCGGGGATAATCTGACCCATTTGGCGCGGGACAACGGGGTCTCGGTGGCTGACCTGCGGCGCTGGAACAATTTGTCCAGCGACCGGATTATGGTGGGGCAGAGATTGATCGTTGGTTTTAGCGAATACCATGTCCATGTGGTCCAACCCGGGGAATCTTTAAGCGTGATCGCCCGACGTTATGGAACCTCGGTGGCCGCCTTGCGGGAGGCCAATGGTTTGACTGGTGACCGGATACTGGTCGGCCAGGAACTTCGCATCCCGGGGACCTCGCCGGAAAACCAATTTCGCTATATTGAGGAAGTGGTACGGGTCACCCGTAATTTGAATTTTGATCGTAACCGTTGGCGCAATATTGTAGCCCATCACAGCGGAATCGCCCGAGGCAATGCGCGTTCATATGATCGCAACCATCGCGAGCAACGGCGGTGGCCCAATGGTTTGGCCTATCATTTTGTGATCGGTAACGGGATCGACAGTGGCGATGGCCAGGTCGAAGTGGGGGGACGCTGGGTCAACCAAATCGAGGGCGGGCATGTCCGGCGGCGGGAGGTCAATCTTAACGGGATTGGCATTTGTCTGGTGGGCAATTTTCAGGAGACCCGGCCATCCCGCAAACAGTTGGCGGCGCTCAATGAGTTGGTTCTCTTTTTGAAAGGAAATGCCACCGCCAACAATGTTCATTTCACCGTGCATCGTCTGGTGGATCGTAACCATACGGTATGCCCCGGGCGGCATTTTCCCGTGACCGCCCTGATGAATCGTTACAATGCCTAACCCGGATTCCATCCGCAAACCGGAGTAAGAAACAGGCTTCCAGCCTGTTTGGCCGGGGCGAGAACTTTCATGTCAACTAAAGGGTATGTCCCTTAAAATCTTGAGGAAGGTAGTTTTTGTAGGGCCTCCACTTGTGGAGTGCCGCCCGTGAAGGCTTACGCGCTGGCCGGAGATTTACGCCGGCTGTCGGGGAAGGCGGGCCCCTTTAAAAACTTTCGCTTGTTCGCACCGCGACGGCATTGCGCCCTTCGATAAACTCAGGGTCACGAGACAAGCGCAAGCCCTACCAACGATTTTCGTAGGACTTCCGGAAGCTCAAAGTCAAGGGACGATCCCTAGACTATTGACGCTGCCTGATTATGGAAGTCGTTGGATTAGAACCGGAAGTGAACGAAGAGGCGGCCAAAGTTCTTGGAATCTTTTTCGATGCGGTGGAAGGCGTTTTTTATTTCGGGTTTTTGCAGGAAGCGGAGGACTTTCTTTTTCAGTTGTCCGCTTCCCTTGCCGGGGATGATTTCGACCAGACGGATTTTTTTCTCCACTGCTTCCTCGATCACCCGCTCCAACTCCCGGTCGATGGCCCGGGAGTCTTTGCAGATGGGGTGCAGGTCGAGTTTTAGCTTAGCCATTAATCGATCGTAGTTTTAAAAGAGACCCCGCCCGAGGCAACCTTCCAGACCTTTGCGGTAGGCCGGGTTGCGGATCGCTTCGAGTTGTTGGGTAACCCATTCCCTACGTTGCGGAATGCCCAGGCGCTCAGCTTCTTTGCGGTGCGAATGCTTTTGGAGAAACTCCTCAAGATTTTTAAGGTGTTTCTGAAAAAGGGCCTCGTCGATTTTTTGTTGTTGGTCGAGGCGGGCCTGGTACCAATCGCTTTGCAGAAGATACTCTTTGGTGAAGAGCTTGCGGAACTCCGGATGGTCAGCCTTGCGGCCTTCCCATTCACCGTCTTTCATAATGGTCAAGAGGGCCTTTAACGGGGGGGAGGCGTAGTCGATGCTTTGATCTTCGAAATACAATTCGGCAACGCTTTTCATCGTGGCGACGATGTTGTCAAGGCCGTCGATAAAGCTGTTGAAGTCCTGTTTCTCCGGTTTCAGGATCTCTTCGGTAAAGACACTGTCCGGGTTGTTGAAAATGCGTCCGAAGAAGTGGCTGACGAAGCGGGAGGTGATGCGGTAGCCGAGGCGGCTGGCAAGGATCGTTTTCCCCTCATGCTCGAAATCCTTGCAAGGCTCCAGAAAGCCGTGTTCAAGGAGGAACTTCGGATCGCGTTCCTCGACGGTCATACGGCTCCAAATTTCCGGGATCAGAAGGCTGACATCGTGATCGACCCGAACTTTGGGGCCGACATATCCCGCCGCACTGGAAAAGCCCTGGTGTCCGGTCAGGATGAAGGAGACCAGCGCGTTATTCAGCTCAAACACCGGTGGCATGGCATTGAAGGGGCCTTTGGTCATGGCCCCTTCGGAACCCGCCCCGGTGGTGGAGGGGGATTTACCGGTGAGACTGGCCACAAAATCCATAAACAGCTCCGGCAGTTCCTGGTAGTGGATGGGATTAAAAACGGCGAGGGCGCGGATGCCCGCTTTCTCATTCGGGGGATTGTTGCGGCGGCCCGGCAGGACTGCATTGACCGGTAAATGGACGTTTTCCGGGGCAGGGATGCGCCGGAAGAGGCGGACCGACATCTCGCCCACGTATTTGCTCAGCGGATCTTCCAGGTCGGGACGATTTTGCAGGTAGCGGGGGTTTTTGCTGGGCTTGCCTTCAAAAATCCGCGGGTGTGCGGAGGAGACAAAATAATCGGGTTTCATCGATTCTGCCGCACGGTTGATCAGATCCTTCATCGGAGGAGTGAAGAGGTCGAACCCGATGGCATCGTCCTGCAATTCCTTGGCCTTGGCCAGCGGGAGCGGTTCATAGTTGGAGAAAAAGTTGCCCGGCTGGGAAAAATCTTTTTCGGTTTGTTTATCATATCCGCGGTGGATAGCCTCATCCGGGCGCTGGAACAAACGGTATTCACAGTTTTTCAGTAATTTCTGGCTTTGCGTTCCATAATCCGGGTTCAGGTTGCGCAGTTTTTCCGCCGGGACGACCACCGAGGCGGAAATATCGTCCTCGGTTTGCACCTTGCGGGCCGGGAAAAAGTCCTTGCGCAATCCGAAGACGCGCCAGGAACCATCCTCCTCGTAGCCGACGCGGAGATAATTGGAAACCAGTTTGCGATCCTGATAGCGCAGTTCGTTACCCGGTTGGCCGTTGATATAATCGACATGAAAATACTGTTGCCAGTTTTCTCCCCATTCCGGTTTGTAGAAGCGTTTGACGACGAGGAGAATCTCCTTGAGGTAATTGGGGATTTTCCGCAACCATTCGTTGTACTCATCGGTGTACTCGGTCTCATTGGGGGTGAGGAGTTTGATGACTGAACCTAAGCTGCGTTTGGAACTCAGGATGGGCCGACTGGGGCTGTCTTTTTTGAATTCCGGCTTGAAGCGGTCGGAAAAATCCTTGCGCAGGATTTCGTCCACCCGCCGTAGATCCTCTTTGATATTACTGGTCACCACGGGGCCGGAAATGATGGCATCGGAGAGGGCTTTGGAGATCTCTGATTTGCCACCGCCCGAAACCGTACAGGGCTTGTGGCAGAAGGTCGGTTCACTTTGGGTGCCGATGATGCGCCAGGCCCGGTTGCCCGAAGGTTTTTCCATGTGGATACGGTAGCCGGAAGGTTTCAGGTAAACTTTTTTCGGCGACAGGGGAATCTGTTGCTCGCCATCGCCATTTTCCCAAGTGATTTTCTGTTCGCGCAGGTAGATATGGGCGTTTTCGGGAATGTAGATGACTTCCGGCCATTGGCGGTCGATGCCATAGCCTTCCGGTTGGACATCAATCAGGTCGCCGTAATTGCGGGCCACCTCGGGCCAGGTGTGATCGAACTTGTTGCGATCAACCTCTTCGCCCAAGTCGTAGCTCGGGTAAACCAGGGCCCCTCCGGCGTGCTCCTCCTCGACCCCGCCCATGAGGTTGGCGGCGTAACTGATTTGGGTTTTAACCTCCTTTTTGCAGTAGCCGAAGTAATTGTCGGCAATCAGAGTGGTCATTACGCCGCGGTCATCCCGGCAGGTGATTTTGAAGGCCCCGCCGTCGTTGTAGAGTTCATCTTCTTTTTTCCAGCACATTCCGTCGCGGCGTTGGCGTTCGGTGGCTTCGTCGTAGTGGGGTAGGCCCAAGTCCTTTTTCCGCAGACCTAGCAAATGGGGGGCCAGAATGACGCAGCCGGTATGGCCGCTCCAGTGCTCAACATCCAGACCCGCATCGTTTTCGGGCAGGAAAGGATCGCCGGCGTTGCCGAAAATGGACTCCACGAAATCGAGATTACAGACCATATTGCCCGGAGCAAAGAAACGAACTTCGATGGATTTTTCCTTCGTCACCCCTTCAACCGCCGGACAAACCACGGGGCGCAGAAGCAAAGAAACAAAGACTTCCGCCGGATCCTTTTGGGTGGAGCAATAGGGCAGTTCCAGTAAGTCAGAGGGGGGATTCAAGGCGGCTTTCCACAGCCTGGCGAAGGTTTTGCGGGGAACGGCTTTCTTATCTCCCGGAACGGGGAGGCCGCCTTCGGCAATGTGAAAGACCCCCTTGGTCGTCCGCCGGTCGCTTTTCGGATTATGCAAAACCCCTTGTTTGACCCGGTAGGATTGAATGATGTCCGAGGTAAATTCATCCTTGTCGGGCGGAAGGCTGAGGTTGCGGGCCAGACCATGTTGGTCGAGGGTCAGGTATTTGGTCGGCAGAAGAGGGCCTTCCGGGCAATCCTCTTCGAGATATTCTTTCAGGAAACGGCTGATCCTTTGGTCGGCGGGGGCCAGGGTGTCGGCCAGCAGGCGGTTCTTCTCGCGGTAATTCGCCAGGTGGGAACTCACAATATCCTGAAGTTCCCCCAGTTCCGCGGATTGGTAAATGGGCAGACCCAGCGCGGCCAGTTTTAAATTGATGTATTGAATCATCCGGGTATTGGGTCCGGAATCGTTTTTTTCTTCGGCAGGGAATCCGATAGCAGTGCGGAGATTCATAAGCGAGCAAGGGAGAGAATAGATGGATAAGATTGGAAGTCTTCCAATAGGCGAAATTCCAGTGTGAGGGCTACGCCCCGGTGCGGTCAAACATCGAAAAAGTGAAATTTCCCGGCAAACCTGTTCTTTGCCCTTGCCTTGCTCCGAAAAAATCTTTTTGCTTTTCCTTTTCCCGGAAATCCTTCCATGGGAATTCTATTCACTAAAACCTTAACGTACGTACACTCATCCTTAACTGACAGTCAGGAATTCGAAGGAGCTCACTACTCCTGGTAATCAAGACTCTGAATTCACCTTATGAACATTACCTTGCGCGATCTACTCGACGCCGGAGTACACTTCGGCCATCAACGCAAACGCTGGAATCCCCGTTCCAAGGATTTCGTCTTCGACCACCGCCACGGTATTTCGGTGATCGATCTGGAAAAGACTTTCAATTGTCTGCAAAAGGCCACCGCCTTTTTGGAAGAAACCGTTGCCGCCGGTGGCGATGTTCTGTTGGTCGGCACCAAGAAGCAAGCTCAGGAAATTATCCGTGAAGCGGGTCAGGCGACCAATATGCCTTTTGCCGCGAACCGGTGGTTGGGCGGAACGCTGACCAATTTCAACACCATTAAAACCAGCCTCGCCAAATACAAAAAGTATTTGAAGATGGAGGCCGATGAATCCCTGGGTAAACTTCCCAAAAAGGAAGGTGCCGCGATTCGCCGGGAAATGGTACGGATGCAACGCAATTTCGAGGGAATTATTGATCTCGCCAAACTTCCGTCCGCCATTCTGGTGATTGACTCCAACCATGAGGAAATTGCGGTTGCCGAGGCCAACCGCCTGAAAATCCCGCTGGTGGGTATCGTGGACACCAATTCCGATCCGGCCCTCATCGATTACCCGGTTCCCGGGAATGACGATGCGGTGAAATCGATTCGTATCTTGATGGATACCCTGGTGGAAAGCATCCAGGCCGGTTTGGCCCAACGGGAAACCCGCAGTGCGCAAAAGGCGGTTACCGCCTCGGCCCGCAAGCGCATCCAGGCTGCTCAAGTGGAGGACTCCTCGGTCGATTCCGAAGAAGGCGTGACCTTTGACGGTTCCGAACTGACCGGACAGGACGTCCTCACTCCGGAACAGGAAGAGGCTAAAAAAGCTGCCCAGAAGGAAGCCGAGGAAAAGAACAGCAAGAAAATCCCGGTTCCCGATTCCGTAGCGGCCAAGGAAGAGGTCAACGACGAAGCCAAGGAAGAATCCAAGGAAACGAAGGAAGACAAGGCTGAGTCCTAATCGCGATCAACTTTAACTACGAATACTGAAAATCATGCAGATTACCGCCAAACAGGTTAACGAATTGCGCCAGCTCACCGGAGCCGGCCTGATGGATTGTAAGAAAGCTCTCACGGAGTCTTCCGGAGATATTGCCGAAGCGGAGAAGATCCTTCGCAAGAAGGGGATCGCCTCGGCTTCCAAAAAAGCCGGACGTGAAGCCAGTGAAGGCTTGATTCACACCTACATCCACCTCGGTGGAAAAGTGGGAGTGATGATTGAACTGAATTGTGAAACGGACTTTGTTGCCAAGACCGATGATTTCAAAAATCTCGCTCACGACATCGCCCTTCACATTGCCGCTACCGGCCCGCAGTTTCTCGATCGCAAACAAGTCGACGAGGCCACCATCGCCCGGGAGAAGGAAATCGCCGCTTCCCAAGCCGAAGGCAAACCTGCCCACGCCGTCGAGAAAATTGTCCAGGGGAAACTGGATAAATTCTTCTCCTCGGTTTGCTTGCTGGAGCAACCTTTTGTCAAAAATCCGGACCAAAGCATTCAGGATTTGATCTCCGAAAGAATTGCCAAACTCGGAGAGAATATTCTTCTGCGTCGTTACTCCCGCTTTCAAGTGGGGGAAGACGGTTGATCAAATACGTCTTTCGAGCAAAACCCGGAGTCTTTTGATTTCCGGGTTTTTGCGTGTCTCGCCCCGGTTCCTGCCGGGGCAAGGGACGTTCCCCATGCTTTTTTGTTGAGATTCTAAACAATATGCCCGTAGATCCTGACTTGGTTCCCGGAGTGCGCAAAATTAAATCGAATTTGCGTCGGTTCCTTCGTCGTATGAGTGGGGAAGATGTGGGGGTGGAGGAAGAATACGCCCCCAACCATTCGTTCACTTCCTCCCAAAGTTACGAGGACCGGTCCGAAGGGGCTCTCGCCCCCGAACCGGAACCCACCGCCGAGGATCAGCGTGGAAGAGAAAAAGAACGGCGCCGCGAAGAGGAAGAAACCCAATTGGCGGCTTGGCGGAGTGAATGGCAGGAGAAATTGTCAGAAAAAGAACGACGCCGTGGACGCGACCTCTTGCTGCGGGAAAAAAGTACCCATCAGGTGGAAAATCTGATTCTCAGTTTGGAACGCAAACAGGAGGAGTTGGAAGAGGCTTCCGAACGGGAAGACCAAGTGGCCGAGCCCGAGTTGCCCGAGCCGCCGGTTACGGAGACCGAAGCGGAGGCCACCGTCAACCCCTACACCGAGGAGGAATTGTCCACGTACCGCCGCCCGACTATGGATTTTCTCTTGCCCGGGCAATTTGACCAAGCCGACTTTATCGACGAGGAAACCCTCGAACAGCAGAAGAATCTTCTGCAGGAGACGCTCGATAGTTTTGCCGTCGATGCCTATGTCTGCGATGCGCTGGTTGGACCCCGGGTGACCCAGTTTCGGGTCAAACCCGGTTATGGCGTCAAGGTGGCCGCCATCGCCAACCTCGAAAAGAACATTGCCCTCTCCATGGCGGTAAATGCGGTGCGCATTCAGGCTCCGATCCCCGGCGAACCCTTTGTCGGGGTCGAGGTGCCCAATCCGCGTTCCCTCACCATCCGTTTCCGCTCGGCCTTTTCTTCGCCCGAATGGCGGGAGAGTGAAGCGCAAATCCCCTTGGTCATGGGGATGGATATGACCGGGCAGATTCTCGTCACCGACCTGGCCAAAGCCCCGCACATGCTGATCGCGGGGGCCACCGGTAGCGGAAAGTCGGTCTGTATCAACAATTTCCTTCTCTCCCTCTTGTATCGTTTTCGACCGGATGAACTTGAGTTGGTGTTGATCGATCCTAAGAAGGTCGAGTTTGCGATGTATAAGGACATCCCGCATTTGATCCACCCCCTGGTCAGTGAGGCCAAGATGGCGGTGGGGGCCCTCAAATGGCTGGTCCGCGAAATGGAGGCGCGTTATGTGCTGATGGCGGAGAAGAAAGTCCGTAATATCGCCGGATTCAATGCCCGGGCTGAAAAAGAGGATTTTCCCAAGATGCCCTACATCGTGTTGATCATCGATGAAATGGCCGACCTGATGATGACTTCGAAAAACGAAGTCGAGGCTCCGATTGCCCGGTTGGCACAAATGTCCCGGGCCGTGGGGATTCACACCATTTTGGCTACCCAGCGGCCCAGTGTAAATGTCATCACCGGGGTGATTAAGGCGAACTATCCCAGTCGGGCTGCCTTCATGGTGACCTCGGTGGTGGATAGCCGTACGATTCTGGACAGTAAAGGGGCGGAGGCTTTGCAAGGGCAGGGAGATATGCTCTTCAATCCACCCGGTTTGTCCCGCCTGCAGCGTTTGCAGAGTCCTTTCGTGGAGGACGATGAAATTCTCAAAATTACCGATCACCTCCGGGAGACCATTCCGCCCAAATACCGCGTGAATTTTAAATTGGAAGACTCCTCCGACGCCGAGGGGTCGGAGGCGGCCTTTGATGGTGAGATGGATCCTTTGCTCAAACAAGCGGTGGAGACGGTAGCCGCCAGTGGCCGGGCCAGTACCAGTTTTCTGCAACGGAAGTTGAAAATCGGATACAACCGTGCGGCGACCTTGATGGAAGAACTTGAGGTGCGGGGATACGTCGGGCCACAGGTCGGACAAAACCCACGGGAAGTTCTCGTGGAACCGGGGGAGTTTGATCTATGAAGGAGGCGCCCGCCAGTGCCGAGGAATTGATGACCCTGGTCGAGGAGCGGGGCATCGAAGCGGTGTGCCGGAAGTTTCGTCGCCCCCCGCTATCCAGTCGTCTTTTACGGGAGGCCTATTCCGAGGGAGGAGCCGCGGGAAAAATCTTTGTCGCCCATTATCCACTTTCGCCTTCCGACCTGTTGGAACAACTTTCCAGTGAGGCCAGCGACGACCCTGCGTTAGCCGCTCCGCTGGCCGCGAACCCGCGCACGCCCCCGCCGGTTTTGTTGTCCTTCATCGAACACCACCTGCCGGAAGTACGCCGCTCGGTGGCGGTGAATCCCAATCTAGGTCCCCGGGAAATCAGCCGTTTGTTGCGCGACGAAAACGCGCGGGTCGCGGCCTCGCTGGCGCTGAACCCGGGATTGAAGATTCAACACCAAGCTTTTCTTTGCCGACATGAGTCGATGGTCGTGCGGATCGCCTTGGGACAAAACAGCAGTCTTGATCCGGTTATTCTGCGGGCCCTGGGAGACGATCCCCATCCCCTGGTTCGCCGGGCGGTGGCGGCGCAAAGCCGGGCCGAGGCCAATCTTTTGCAACTTTGGGCCGACAGCGATGACGAGGAATTGCAATTGGGCCTTTTGGAAAGGCGAAAATTGGAAGACGGGATTTTTGAATCCCTTTTTCTCTCCCCTCATTCCGCAGTCAGGGCGGCGGCGGATGAACGGCAAAAAGCGCCACCCTGGGCCATGGTGTATCGCTGGGATCGGGGGACCTTGCCCGAGCAAGAGTCCTTGGCCGGTGAGCCAGACTTACCAAGAGGTTTGCAGAGAGAGATATGCCAGAGCCAGAATCTGGTTTTGCGTCAACAACTCGCGCAAAATCCGGGACTGGGGGAGGATGTGGTCGAATACCTGATCCAGAACGGGGAGGAGCAGGAAGCTTTGTTCCTTTTGCAGAATGAATCTCTGGCGAGCAAAGTGGCTCCTCTCTTGGCGGAGAGCGGATATCCTTCGGTGAATGCCCTTCTGGCGACCAAAAACTTTGCCGACGAAAAGGTCCTGGAGCAGTTGATCAACGTGCATTTGAGTCCCGAGGCGTTGATTCATCTGGCCGCGAGGGGGCGACCTTTCCGCAGTTTGCGCGGCGATCTTGCGCGGGCCCTGGCGCGGCATGAAATTCCTTCCTTTCGGGCTTTGGCGGCCACCAGTGAACAATTGCTGCCCATCACTTTGAAACGCCTCTCCGAGGACCGGGTACCGACCGTCGCCGAGCGGGCCCAAGCCAACCCACGTTTTGAGCCTTCCCGGACCGATCACGAATTCAGCACCTACCGGGAGGAACCCGAGGTTACCCGGGTGCTCAACGCGATCAATGAAATCCTTTCCCCTACCAACCTTATCCAAGAAACAAACCATGAGTAAAAAACTACCAAACCTTACCTTCTCCGATATTGTTTTGGGCGCCGACGCCGAAACCATCGCCCAGGCTTTGGAAGCCCGGCGGGAGATTGATCGTCTGCTGGAAGAGCGGGCCAAAGCCTATCAGCAAATCGCCGACCTGGAAAATCAAGTGGAAGATTTGATCGGCGAGGAAACAGTGTTTCCCTTTCCCGAACCGCCCGAGCCGGTTTTTGGCTTTGGTCCGGCGAAGAAGGCCAAAAAGCCCAAGAAAAAAGTGGTCGCCCCGGCGCCTGAGACAAAGCCTTCGGCTCCTTTGACTTCCTCCTCTGAAGATTCGGAGAAAAAAGATTCCTCTGCCGGGGAAAAGCCTTCGGTTGAAGGCGACAAAGATCTCCCGGACGACAAGTCCTGAGGGATCTGGTCTTTGGAAAATCGATAAAATCACCGGTTTGACTTAATAAACGCGTGAGCCCATCACCACAGGACACCCTGCAGATTGACCGACTCCTTCTTCGGCGGGAGTTGTTGTTTGCGCAGGTGGCTCACACCGAGGAGACCATTGAGGACCTTCTTGGGGAGGCCTATCCCTTTCCCGATCCTCCCGATTTGCCCAGTCGGCAGAAAAGACGTGCCAAAAAGGCGGCTTCCCGCCGTAAGGCCAAGGGGGTTGACAAAGGGAAGGGGCAGAATGCGGTGCGCCTTCGGGCGCTGCAAGACGGGGAGACGGGTTATGGTTTGGTCTGGCGTCAGGAGGACGGGAGTGAACGAAAGGATTGGTTGGAAGATCTGGCCCCCATCGAGAATGCCCTCCGGCGACCTTCCGAAAGTCTCCAACCAATTCGTATTGAGACGGTGGACAAAGAGGGGAAATGCGTGCAGGTTCTCTGGGAAACAAGCCCCATTGAAAATGAGCCGGAGAATCGCCAAAAAGGATCTGCCGACGAAAACGTGCCCGATTTGTGAACGCCCTTTCGCCTGGCGAAAAAAATGGAAGGAGTGCTGGGAACAGGTGGTCTATTGCTCCGAGAAATGCCGTCGAAAAAGAGGGACCACGGAGCGACTGGCTTGAAGGTGAGAAGACAGATGCAACAAAACTTTTCAAAATGAGCAAAAATTCTTGCGGGCCAGCCCCAAATAACTCATATTAAAACTTAACGATGAGTAAGTTTCTCAAATTTATCTACGCCCCGGGGTCTTCAATTGTTGTGGCCTTATCGGCGCTGGTTTGGGGAGGTTTTATTTTAGCGGCTCAAGAGGATAATTATCCGGAGATTTCTCCAGCGACCGAAGAGTTGGCAGAGAATATTGCCATTGCCACCCACCCCGATATCTTTCCCCTCGGGGATCTTACTTTCCCCGAGGAACCGGAATTTTCGGCAAGGGAAGATCTGATTTCATTTCCCCTTGTGGAGGAGGACGAGGATGAAGATATTCCGGTTTCCATCCCGGAGCTATCCGCCTACGCAATTGTCTTCGGGAGCGCTGCTTTGCTTCTGGCTGTGGGCCGCCGGTATTTACGCTAAGCCCAATTCCTCAGCCTTCGCCGGGTTTTGGCGTAAGGCGGAGACAAATTCCTCCACACTGAAATCGGCAACTACGAAGTCGCCATACTCAAAACTCGGGGTCAGCGTCTGGCCAGTGAGTTGTTGCATTCTGCGGGCGGCGGCGGGATCGATGAGAACATCCCGTACCTCGTAGGAGAGGCCTTTGCTGCGGAGAAAGTTGTCCGCTTCCCGGCACCACGGGCAACCGCTTTTGATATAGAGAGTTGGCTTGGAAGAATGGTTTGTCATTTTTCTACAGAAAGTTTTTTGCGCAAGTAGTCAAGAAGGGGAGGGATGGCCTCCACCATACTATCGCGGCAGATTTGGTAGATGGCTAAATCAGAGCCAAAAGGATCGGGGATTTCGATTTGTGGATTGTTGGGAATAAACTCGCGCATCAGGCGAACCTCGCCCGGTAAGTTGGGAAAAGCTTCCTTGATAAGTTCAACGTGCGTTTGAGTCATCCCGAGGATGAGCAAGGCTTGGTGGGCCAAATCCTCGGTCAGCGGTTGGCTGCGGTGGGGGGAGAGGTCCAGTTTGACTTTTTTCAGGGCGATGCAGGAATTCTCTGTCGCCGGTTGATGGGCCGAAGCAAACACCCCCGCCGAGGCCACCTTCAATTCGCTGAGCGGCGGTTTCTCGGCGGCCAGGGCGTGCCGGAAGAGAACTTCCGCCATGGGACTACGGCAGACGTTTGCCGTGCAAACAAAAAGAATGAGGTTCAACGGCGTTTCCTTAGACATTTTTCTAACCTATGGGAGATCCTTGCCGACGCAACTGTTTTGCCCCGATGTCGCGGCGTAGGGTTTTGCCGGAAAAGTGAATCTGGTCGCAGGCGGCGTAGGCTTTCCGACTGGCCTCTTCCAAGGTTTCGGCTTCGGCGCAGACCCCCAGAACCCGGCCTCCGGCGGTGACGATCTGGCCCTCGTCATTTTCCTTGGTTCCGGCATGGTAAACGGTGACCCCGGTCGGCACTTGGCTCAGGTCGATCGGGTCTCCCTTGCGGTAGGAACCGGGATACCCCTCCGCCGCCAGTACCACACAAAGAGAGGTGTTGTCTTTCACCCGCAAGGGGACCTCGGCAAGCCGTCCTTGCTGACAAGCCACCAACAGGGTGAGAAGGTCGGTTTCCAGACGGGGCAAAATGATCTGGGTCTCGGGGTCGCCAAAGCGGACATTGAACTCCAGCACTTTGGGCCCTTGGGCGGTCAGCATGATCCCAATATAGAGGGTGCCCTTGAACTCAAGGCCCTCGGCGGCCAAGGCCTGAACGCTGGGACGGCAAATAAGCTCATCGACCTCCTGCAAAATCTCCGGGCTTACCAGTTCGGCGGGTGAGTAGGCCCCCATTCCTCCCGTATTCGGGCCGGTGTCTCCCTCGCCGATCCGTTTGTGATCCTGACTGGTCGGCAAAATGACATAGTCCTCCCCTGAGACGATGAGGTGTATGGAAGCTTCCTCTCCGATCAGACATTCTTCGATGAGCAACTCTTCTCCGCTTGGTCCGAAAACACCGTCAACCAAGGATTCTTTGATCGCTTTTTCTGCTTCCTCCAGTGAGGTCGCCACGGTAACCCCTTTGCCGGCGGCCAAACCGTCGGCTTTGATGACTACCGGAAAAGACCCCTCGCGCACGTAGTGCAGGGCGGCCTCCGCTTCGGTGAAAGTTGCCGAGGCGGCGGTGGGGATGCGGTGTTTTTCCAGAATTTCCTTGGTGAAAATCTTACTCGCCTCCAGCCGGGCCCCTTTGGCCGTGGGGCCGTAGGCGGGGATCCCTTTTTCGGCCAGCCGGTCCACCAGTCCCAGGCTCAGCGGCACTTCCGGTCCGATCACCACAAAATCAATTTTCTGCGTATCCGCCAAGTGCACCAAGCCGTCAATATCGTCAGCGGCCACCGCATGCCGGTGGAAGGGCTCGCCAGTGCCTCCGTTGCCCGGGGCAATATGAACTTCCCGGCACAGCGGACTGCGGGAGCAAAGATCGGCCAGGGTGTGTTCGCGACCACCGCCGCCAACCACCAATACACGTAGGGATTTCTCAGGTGCCATTCCTCTTTTTGTTCGTTGCGGCTCCCCGAGGCAAGCAAGAACCGGCCACGAGCCCACCCGCACCTGTCAATAGTCTAGGGACAGTCCCGTAAAATTCGTCAATTCTCTATAGGGAGTGTCCCTTAAATGACCAAAACCCACGGACCTCGTGCTGGGCCCGTGGGGGGTTATGGTGAGACAAGTTTGTGAATCGGTAAGGTAAGGCGTTTGTGGGGAGTGAGCTAAGGTGCTTACAACTCCACAAACCATTGCCCCTCGATAAGGATCAGGTCGATAATGTCTTCCCCTTCTTCCGGGTGATAGATTTGCACTTCGGCAGTATTCCCGTCGATTTCTTCTCCTCGGGTTTCAACCCCTTGAAAAAGTTCTTTCATTAGAGAAAGTTCCTCCTCTAGTTCTTCTTCTGGAAGGTTAGTTAAGTAAGAGAGGAATTCGCTGCGTTCTTCTGGATTCACATAATTCGCTGCGGCCTCGATATCCCCTTCGGCCATTGCTTTGATCATTCCCTCGACGACGGCAGTGGGGGTGTTGGGGCTTCCGCAACTAGCGAGAAATCCCGCCATAAGCAAACTGAGAAGGTAGAATGAGATGTTTTTTATAATAGGTATGGTTGTTGATGGTTTTGGGGTTTCCCCTGGAGGGGAGAGTTTCAGTCGATGCCGTCGGGCGATCCTCCAAGGTTTATCGATAGGGTTTTGTGGAAAATAGGGGCTCGGTATTTTAAAGCCGTTCCCGCTAAATCCTGCAGGATGCCTTTGATCTTTTTATTGCTATCGTAGTATTCGTGGGAGAATTTCAGTTTTTCCGCGTTGGTTTGCAGGATCAACTTACCCGGCTTGGGGGTGGCGTCGTTATGGTCAGCGGCCCCGTAGGAACGGGCAGTGCGGAAGACCAGCCGTTGAATGGTGGTATAGGGGAGCGCGATATTGGCAGGGTTCAACTGTAACAAGTCATCGCGGGAGCTTTGATAATACCGATGCCCGTAATTTCGCCAGAATCCGATCATGGCAAAAGTCGTGGCCATGAATCCTTTGCCCTCGGCTTTTTGCTCGGCGCGAAATTCGGCAATAGCCTCCTTGGTTTTCGCTTTGTCCAGATGAACCAGAATCAGCTCTTTCGGCTGAAATACCAAATAACAGGGAATGCTGCGGAACCATCCCAGTTTGCGCGTGGTGGACAAAACCAAACGAGCGTGTTCAGAGACGGGGGGAGTTGCTGAAGGTTCTGACATGGCGGTATCTTTCTGTTGGGGGTTATGGCGACCCGAGCTAATGGCGCAGGGAAAAATTACTTTGCAATATGCCGCACCTTGGTGGGTTAATATTTTTATTACAAAATCGAATGCAGATGTCAACAATGTATTATCAAAACTTATTTAAAAACTATAAATATCCCTTTCCCGCCTGTTTGCGGGGAGGGATGGCTTTTGAGTTGTCAGAGCGGGTGGGGGGCGTCATCATCCTCCCTAAGATGCCTGATTCCCCCGATTCCTCTGGTAACCTCTATGACCGGCATCCGGTTATGTTTCGCAACCGGCCTTTTAGCTTTATGCTGCTTTGGGTTTTCCTCATTGTGCCGCCGATTGCCTTGATCGTATTTCGGGAGGCCTTGATGGCGAACGATAAAATCGGGGCCTTTGTGGTGTTGGCATTTATCCCGGTGGCGCTCTTGTCGCTATTGATTTGGTTTGCCAAAACCCGGGCGACCCGACTGAGGATCAGTGAGGACCAAATTCATTTGGAGGAAGGGCTTTTGAACAAGCGCCATGTGGACTTGCATGTCCGGCAAATCCGCACGGTGCGGGTGCAACAGGATTTGTTGGAGCGGGTTCTGCGGGTTGGTCAGGTTGAGGTTTTTACCACCGGGGATAATCCGGAGTTTTTGGTCAAGGGAATGCCGAATCCGCATTGGATTCGGGAATTTGTGCGCAAGCGACGGGAGTCTGAGGAATGAAGGTGGGGGATGGCCAGGATAGCCGACAGGCTTTGCGGATATTGTACGGGCTGTCTTTTTTGGCCGCCTTCCTGGTGGCGTTGATTGTTTTGGCGGCGGCGGTAACCTTGCCGGGGATTTCCGAGTGGGTGACCGAGAATTTTGATGACGGGATTGGGTTGAAGGGGGCGGCTCTGATTTCGGCGGCGATCAGTGTGTTGGTGCTCGTGGTTTTCGCGGTGGCCGCGGGGGAGGGATTGATTGGGGAAATCCAATTTATGATCTCAGGGTTTTTTCTCTTCTTCGTGTTTTTCTGGCTCCTGATCGCGTGGGTCTTTTGAGCATCGTCCATTATCGAAAAAGGGTTGAGACCGAGAGCTGCGATGAACAATGACCAGGAGAAAGATGAAGAGACCTCACCCAGTGGCAGACGGTCTTTGTGGGGGGATCGGAATGTCCTTCTACGATGGATCATTGATCATGATGACAAAAGGGCTTTCCTGATAGGCTATGTTGGGTTAACCATCCTGCTGACCATTGGCATCAGCTTGTTTTGGTTATTCTTCCTGGTAGGCGTTCACCTTTGCTTTGAGTGTTTGAAGAAGATCGAGGACGGGGCGTTGGGATGGAAACGGGTTCTGGCTTTTGCCCTCTGGGACATTAAATTCGACGTGGCGCTACTCAGCATGGCGATGGTGTTACTGGTGGTTACGGAAATACGCTTTGGACTGGCGGGGATTGCGGGGTTTGCCCGCTTTAATTCGGTTTTGAGTCGTTTCAGCGGGGCCTCGCGTTCGTTTTTGCCGGTAAAGGATCTGGTGTTGGCGTTTCGCATTGTCTGTACCCGCAAAATGGACCGCCGTGACTTTTTGCAGAGGAAACTACGTTGGTTGAAAGCCGAGAAAAAGGCTGACCAAGCCGCCTTGAGAGCGGCGGACCGGGAACGAATCGCGGCCTATCGATACCCTTGGCAGGCCCCTTGGGATCTGACCGCGAAGATTGTTCTGGGGATCATTCTGGTGAACCTTCTGGTGGTCATTATTGCCCTGGGCATTGCTCCGGATCCTTGGGGCGATCTAATTCCGGCACTGAAGAAAGAATTCCACCCCTGGCCCTGAGGGAAGAGGAAGAATTGAAAATTAGGATTTATGAAATTTGGGTCGGAATGGAACCCACAAATAGTCACGAATTTTTTTATTGAGGAAGGCGGTTCCTGTAGGGCCTTCACTTGTGGAGTGCCGCCAGTGAAGACCTACGCTCCTGCCAAAGGTTTGCGCCAGTCACGGGGAAAGGCGGTTCCTCTTCGGATTCCTTCGGGGGGCCTCTCCGCGACGGCATCGCACAAGTGCGAGCCCTACGGAAAAAGGAGACGTTTTTTTCCGAAGAAAATGGCCTGCGGGGGGTGGGGTGGTTTTCTAAGGAGCAGGGACATTGCTTCGCCCTCTCCGTCTCCGCCTCCGTCTTGTCCTTGAGAATGGGAGAGATGGAGCATATTCGGAAAACTCTCCCACGAAGCAGGTCGCCTGATCGGCTCCCCCAAGGACAGGAATGTCCTTGCTCCTTAGGTGGAACTCATCCTATCAGGAAGGTGAAGCCTCTTCGGCGGTTCCTCTTCGGATTCCTTCGGGGGTTCTCTCCGCGACGGCATCACACAAGTGCGAGCCCTACGGAAAAAGGAGACGTTTTTTCCGATGAAAATGGCCTGCGGGGGGGTGGTTTTCTAAGGAGCAGGGACATTGCTTCGCCCTCTCCGTCTCCGCCTCCGTCTTGTCCTTGAGATTGGGAGAGATGGAGCATTTTCGGAAAACTCTCCCACGAAGCAGGTCGCCTGATCGGCTCCGCCAAGGACAGGAATGTCCTATCTCCTTAGGTGGAACTCGTCCTTCCGGGAGGGGCAAGCTCTGTCACGGTCTGAGCTCGTCGAACGACCTTGGCCATGAGCCATTACTGGTTGCGAACGGCGGAAAGCACTTGGGCGGCCATGTTGTAGAACTCCTGGGAGGTGGATTTTTCCGGGTTGGAGATCACCATGGGGAGGCCGTTGTCGCCGGAGATACGCATTTCCGGGTCGAGGGGGATTTGACCCAGGAAAGGAGCATCGAGGGCCTCGGCGGTGATTTTTCCGCCGCCTTCGCCAAAGATGGCCTGACGTTGACCCTTGTCATCTTCCAGGTAACTCATATTTTCCGCCACGCCGAGGATCGGGACGTTGACTTTTGAGAACATCTTGGCTCCCCGGGTGGCGACTTGCCAGGCCGCAGGCTGTGGGGTGGTGACGATAACGGCCCCGTCAAGGGGAATGGTCTGGACGAGGGAGAGATGGGCATCGCCGGTGCCGGGGGGGAGGTCGATGACCAGCACCTCGAGTTCGCCCCAGTTCACCTGGTGGGAAAACTGCTGGATGGTTTTCATAATCATGGGGCCCCGCCAGACGACCGGGGCGTCCTCATCAATGAGAAACCCCATGGACATGACTTTCAGCCCGAAATTTTCCAAGGGAATGATCCGGTTGTCTTCCACGTAGGGACGGGAGTTGATCCCCATCATGAGGGGAACGGTGGGGCCGTAGATATCGCAGTCCATGATGCCCGCCGCATTTTTGCGTCCCTCTTTTTCCAAAATTCGTCCGATGGCGCAGGCCAGATTGACGGCGAAGGTCGATTTGCCGACCCCGCCTTTTCCGCTGGCCACGGCGATGGCGTATTTGACGCCTTCGATGCTTCCTTGCCGGTTTTGGTCCACCATGCCGCCGGCGGCTTTGGGGGCATCGGGCTTGGTGACTGCGAGGGAGACTTCAACCTCACTGACCCCTTCGACCGCTGCCAAGGCAGCTTCGGCTTCTTTTTTGATGGTAACGGGGATATTCGGGTCGGCGGTTTGGATGGCGATTTCGAGAAGGGCTTTGCCATCGGTAAAAGACAATTCCCGGACCAGCCCGAAAGAGAGAATGTCCCGGCTGAACCCGGGATATTTTACTTCGCGGAGAGCGTTTTCTAGAGCGGCTTTGGAGGACATATAAGAGTTTGCGTTTTGGAAGGTTGATTTTGAAACGAAAAAAGCTCACCATGGGAACATGGTTGCGGAATACTACTCATAAAGTAGAACCTATTGATAAAAATCAATCCACGACGAATCTTTTTCTCTTTCTTCCATGCTTTCATCAACTTTGTTTTCCTCGCCCCGTGGTGGGTTTGCCGTTTTATTTCTGGCCTTGTGCTCGTTTCTGGGGCCTTCCCTGGAGAGTCGCGAAATTGAGCTCGACCCGATTGTCGCGACCGGTCAGCGGGACGATGTTCTGCGGATTTACCTGCAATCCTCGGAAGACGAGTTGTTGGAATTGGCCCGCCGGGCCTTTTCGGTGCACGGGGGGTTCCGGGTGCTTTCCTCGCCGGAAGAGGCTCAGTTTATTTTCCAATTCCGAACCAGTGGCGCCAATGAAGTAAGTGGGCGGGTGTTGAGTGGTCGTCCCCCGGAAGAATTGCGCCGGGTGGTGCAGCGGGGGAGTTCTTCCCGCAATGCGCTTTTACGGACCGCCGACGAAATGGTTCGGCTGACCACCCGGAATCCGGGGTTTTTTGCCAGTCGGTTGACTTTTGTGGGGGAACGCGGTGAGGGGCGTGAAGTTTTTACTTCGGATTTGTTTCTGGGCGAAGTGCGCCAGTTGACCCGGGATGGAAGTGATTCGGTGGGGCCGCGATGGTCCCCGGATGGGCGGCGTATTGTGTACACCAGTTATTTCCAAAGCGGTTTTCCGGACATCTTCATGATTGATCTCGGAACCCGTCGGCGGGAAGCCACGGTTACCCTGGACGGGACCAATACCGGCGCCCGCTTTAGTCCGGATGGACGAAATCTGGTCATGACGCTGACCGGAGAAGGCAACTCGGAGGTGTATGTTTCCAATATTCGGGGACGGAATATCCGCCGTTTGACGAGAACCAACAGCGTGCAATCCAGTCCGGGTTGGTCGCCCGACGGGCGGCAAATCATTTTTGCCTCGGACCGCATGGGGTCGCCGCAGTTGTATGTGATGAATCGCGATGGCTCCGGGGTTCGGCGTTTGCCTACCGATATCAGTCGTTATGCGGCGGAGCCCGATTGGAATCCGGTGGATACCAACAAGATCGCTTTCACCGCGGCGGTCGCCGGCCGATTTGCCCTTGCGGTGTATGATCAGGAGGCTCGCGAATCGCGTTTCATTACCCGGGGGCCGGCGGATGCGGTGCACCCGCGTTGGTTGGCCGATGGGCGTCATATTGTTTTCACCGAAAGGACCTCCAACAGCAAGGTGTTGAGTATTGTGGATACACAGGTTCGTGAAGGGCAATCGCCCAAGGTCACGCCTTTGCACCGGTCGAGTCAGGGCAAACTCTCCATGCCGGATGCGATTCTGCTTCCTTAAGATTGTACGGTATGCCGGCGACGATTCTCATTGTTGATGACGAAAAGCACACTCGGGAAGGTCTTTCCGAGATGCTGGAGGATGACTATGACGTCTATGAGGCGCGCAATGCCGATGAGGCGTTTAATTTGTTGGAGGCGGAAGAGTTTGATTTGGTACTTACGGACCTGAAAATGTCCGGGAAATCCGGCCTCAAGGTAATCGACAAGGCGATGGCCATGCCTTATCGGCCGACCTGCATTATGATGACCGCCTATGGGACGGTGGATGTGGCGGTGGAGGCGATGAAGCGGGGGGCCTTTGATTTTGTCACCAAGCCTCTGCATTTGGAGAAGCTGGAATTGCTTCTGCAGCGGGCCTTGCGCTCGCGTCAGGTAGAGGAGGAGAACCAGCAATTGCATTCGCGCTTGGACGAGAAGTTTCGGCTGGACAATTTTGTCGGGCAGTCGGCGGCGTTGAACGAGATGCTGGAGCGGGTGAAGTTGGTGGCCCCTTCGCGGGCGACCATTTTGGTGGAGGGGGAAACCGGAACCGGTAAGGAATTGGTGGCGCAGGCGATCCACCAGAACAGTCCCCGGGCCCGGGGAGCTTTTGTAGCGGTGCACTGTGCCGCCTTGCCCGCTAATTTGCTGGAAAGCGAATTGTTTGGCCATGAGAAGGGCGCCTTCACCGGAGCGATGGAAAAGCGGATTGGACGTTTTGAGGCGGCTGATGGCGGGACTCTGTTTCTGGACGAGATCGGGGAAATCGATGCGTCCACCCAAGTGAAGTTGCTGCGCTTTTTGGAAGAACATTCGTTTGAGCGGGTGGGGAGTATGAAGCCCATCAAGGTGGATGTGCGCTTGGTGGTGGCGACCAACCGAAATCTTGCCCAGATGGTAAAGAAGGGCGATTTCCGCGAGGATCTTTTCTATCGTTTGAACGTGGTCAAAATTCCCATGCCCCCGTTGCGGGACCGCAAGGATGATATTCCCGTGCTCATCGAGCATTTTATCAAACACTATGCGAAGGAAAACGGTCTGCCCAGAGTTCGGGTGGAAGCGGAAACGATGAAGGTTCTGCAAAATTACCGGTGGCCGGGCAATATTCGGGAACTGCGAAATTTCGCGGAAAATGCGGTCATCCTGCATCGCGGGGAGAAACTGACCCCGTATGACCTGGACCGGAAATATTTTGGGGAAGAGGAGGAGATTGAGGAGAAAAGCCCGGAAATTGCCAGTCACCCGCTTTCCGTGGAGGAGAATGAAAAAAAACTGCTGCGCAATGCTCTTCGGGAGGCCGGGGGAAACCGGACCAAGGCCGCTCAGCTTATGGGGGTGAGTCGCCGCACCCTGCACCGGAAATTGGCGCAATGGCCCGAACTGGATGTTGGTGGCTAAGAGATTGCCAAAATCTTAAAATTTGTTTACGATCAACTTATGTTTTTGCGTATTTTCTCGCTTTTTCTTCTGGTCCTACTGACCTTTGCTTCCGTGCAAGGGCAAACTCTGCGTTGGTCGGCCTCTGATTTTTTATCCGATGAACTCGTCGAGACCTTGCGGGGATGGGCTCCCGCAGAGCATACGCTTTCCCTGCAGCGGCAGGGGAGTTTGCTCTCCCACCAAGCCTGGGATGCGGAGGAGTTGGATGCGATGGTCATTTTGGGGGGAGAGGAGACTGCCGATGTCTATGGAGAGGAAGCCGTGGTCTTTACGGTGGCGTATGTGGTGCCGAGGATTATTGTCAACTCCGGGAATGCGCTGGAGGAGGTTTCGGTCGAATTATTGAACCGTATTTTTGGCAGTGCCAGTGCGAATCCGGTGGTCCGGTGGGATCAAATTTCCGGAATCGAGGACGACCGTTTGCGGGGGTTGCAGCCCCTGGCACAGTCGATTAACGAGCACTTGGCGGCGGAATTGTTCCGTCAGCGTATTTTGGGCGGCGATGATTTCCGGGCCAATGTGCAAAGGTTGGAAGGCGAGGACGTTCTTGCGGCCGTCGCGGACAGCACCGAAGCGATCGCGGTGGTAGGGGAGGACATCGAGGGCGTTTCGGGGATTCGGGTTTTGCCGGTGCGGGCCCCGGGGGAGAATTTTGGTTTTGTTCCGACACCGGAGAATGTTCAGGTGGGAGATTATCCCTTTGCCCTGCCCCTGCAATTGGTGGTCCGGCGTGCGACGGTAGGCGAACAGCGGGAATTGCTGGAAAATCTCCTCGGGGATGAGGCGGTATCCTATTGGCGGAAGCATGGCTGGGAAGAAGCGCCGCGCACCGAGCGCGCGGGAAACCTGCGACGATTGGCGGAGGTCGATGGCTAGGAAATCAGCATTTACCATCCTCGAGGTGGTAGCGGCCCTGGCTATTTTTGCGGTTTCGGCAACCGTTTTGGCTTCCGCTTATGTAAATGTCCTTCTCGCGTATCAGGCGCTGGAGCGGGACCATCGGGTTCAGCAGGATATCCGCAACCTGTATCTGGAAGTTTTGAATATTGAAGAGCGGGACGATTTCGAGGAAGGCGGGTTCCGCACGGTTCCACACCTCGGGGAGGTAAATTGGCGGACCGAATTGGAAATCAGGGGAGTGGCGAATTTGTTTGAGGCCGAAATTCACCTTACCTTCCGGGATCCCGAAACCGATGGAGCGGTGGAGCAGCGCCGGACCTTTACGCTCTTCCGCCCCGATTGGGCTACCGAGGAGGAAAATGCCCCGTTACGCGAACGGACCCGGGAGTATTTGGAATCCCGTCGGGAAGGAGGGTCGTTCTGATGAAGGATCGGTTTTCATTTGCGGGGCTCAAAGGCCGGGCCAAGCGAGGGGTTACGCTGATCGAACTGGTGTTGGCGCTGGCCCTCTGTGCCACTATTATGGGGGCCGTTTCGATTTTTATTTTTTCCATGGGCGAACTTTGGGGCCGCGGGTCCGAGGTGCGGATGTTTCAGCGCCATGTGGACGGGGTGACCCGTTTTCTCGATTACCATATCGGGCGAGCCGAGATTTTTCCCAGCGACCTCGACGGAGGAACTGCGGCGACACCGGTTTTTCTGGCGACCACCGAGGAACGGGGAGGGTTTGCGGACCCTCTGCTGACCTTCATCCTGCCCGAGAGTCCGGGGCTTTTGACCTGGCCGGCGGAGCCTTTGCCCCTGGTGGTTTGTCATTTGGAAGTCCGGCGCGACGAGGGTTTGGTGCTGCACTGGCATTCGGTGTTGGAGGAGGAGTTCCGGGAACGTCCGCCGCGGAGTTTGCAGCTCAGTCCCTATGTGGAAGAGATTATTTACTGGTACTTCGACGAGGATGCCGAGCGGTGGGAAGAGCGGGAGGATTTTGCTTTGGACGATGACAACGAGCCTTACCCGCCCGACCGCTTGCAACTCAACTTCCGCTGGGAAGGTTTGACCGAGGAGCGGATTCTGACCTTGCCCGGAGCCGGGTTCAATGCTTTGCAGGGGAGGCGCTTTTAAGATGAGCTCGTATCGGAAAGATTATTTTCGCCTCGGGAGTCAGTCCGGTTCGGTCTTGGCCTATGTCCTCTTGATGGTTTTGCTGACCGCCTCCGCCTTGGTGATTTTTATGGAGCGGGCCCATCGGGAGATTCGCACCGAGGCGATGTATTACCAGCGTGATCAAGTGCGGGCCGAAGCCTACAGCGCGCTGGAAATCGTCCTGGCGGTGTTGGAGGATGTGGTGGAGATCGATGGGGCGTTGCGGGATCCGGCGCAAGGGTGGGGCGATCCCTTCGCCTATGCCGAATGGGAGGGGAGTGGGGACGCCACGGTGGACTTTACCTTCCGCGATCATACCGGGCGGCTTTCGTTGGTCACCATTGAACCTGATGTATTCGAACGCTTGTTGGAGTTTTTGGAATTTGATTTGGGACGCCGGGAAGATTTAACCGATGCCTTTTTTCAATGGACGCGGGAAGATTTTACGCCCCGTGGGGTAGGGATGGATCCCGAACGCTATGCGCAGCGGGAAATTGCCCACGGCGTCCCTTCGGCCCCCCTTCGGTCCTATGCCGAGTTGTGGGCAATCGAAGGGTTTGCCGAAGCCTTTCGCGATGAGACCGGAGTGCCCGGCGAGCGGTTCCAGCGGTTTCGCGAGTTGACCACCCTGGCGCCGACCGGGGAGGTCAACGTGAATTCCCTGCGCCCGGAGATTTTGCAAATCCTGCTCGATGACATGGACGGTCAGCAGGTGTTGTCGGGGGAAGACATTGAGACCTTGCGACCGACCGAGCAGCCGTGGTTTACCTCTCCCGGAGAGGCCGGTGATTTGTGGGGCATATCGTTGGGCGGAGGAAATTTTGGCACCGAGATCCAGGCGTTGGAAGTTGAAATTGCAGTACGCCGTGGGGACCAGACAACGAGGTTGACTGTTTTGTTATCCCGTCAGGCTCCGCCTTCCGGTCCGGGCCAAGGGCTGGATGCCGGCGGAGAAGGGGACCCCCGGCGGGTCGGAGCCTTTTATCTTTTGTCCTTGGAAGAGCGATAGAAAGCGAAGAAACACCCTCCGCGAAGAAATTTTCCTGATTTTTCCTTGGCAAGAGGGAGAGAATCCTTTTTGATCTTCTTTTTCTCTTTGGTGGGATACCCAAGTGGCCAAAGGGGGCAGACTGTAAATCTGCTGCGTTCATCGCTTCACAGGTTCGAATCCTGTTCCCACCACCATTTTCTTCTTTGTCGCTGATAAATCTGAATTATCCAAAAGCGGCATTAAGCTTCCGCTGTCCAAGGACGGCTTCTGCCGTCGAATGGGAAACCATGCTCTACCGATCGGATCCCGTTTTTCAACTGGGAATCTAGATTCAAATTACCATGGAATGACTTTCCGTGGGCAGAAATATCCATATTTTTTCTTTCCACCACTGTGCTTCCTCTCCAAAGTAAGGATCTGTGAGCCTTTAATCCTTGTTTTACCTTATCCCCCATTTAAATGTCCCCGGTTAAATCCAACGAAGAACAGGTTTTTCTCGATAATCTCGACAAAAAGCTCTGGAACGCCGCCGACCGGCTACGCTCGAACCTCGATGCCGCCGTGTACAAGCACGCGGTCCTGGGGCTGATCTTTCTGAAATATGTCTCAGACTCCTTCGATTTACGGCGGGAGGAGCTTCGGAACCAGTTCACCGACCCTGACAGTGATTACTATCTGGACCGGGAGGATTACGACTCGGACGCGGAATACGAGACGGCGATCCAGGAAGAATTGGAAGATCGAGACTATTTCACCGAGGAAAATGTCTTCTGGGTGCCCGCGCTGGCCAGATGGGAAAATATCAAAAACAACGCTACCCTCCCTCCCGGCGAAAAAATCGAAATCAAAAATGGCAAGACGGACACCTACACTTTTCGCTCAGTCGGTCGCTTGATCGACGATGCGCTGGAAGCGGTCGAGAAGGAAAATCCGCGTCTCAAGGGAGTTCTGGAGAAAAACCGCTACTACCAGCTTCAGTTGGAGACGAGTAAACTCATAGGCCTCATCAGTGAAGTGGTTTCGTCGATCCCTTTCAGTCACAAAAGCCTCAACGCCAAGGATATACTCGGTCACGTTTACGAATACTTTCTCGGGGAATTCGCCTTGGCCGAGGGCAAGAAAGGAGGACAGTATTACACTCCCAAATCCATCGTTTCGCTCATTGTCGAGATGCTGGAGCCCTACAAAGGCAAGGTTTATGATCCGGCGATGGGTTCCGGCGGCTTCTTCGTCCAGAGCGAAAACTTCATTGAGAAATATGACGGTAAAATTGGCGATATTTCCGTTTATGGTCAGGAGAGCAACCCCACCACTTGGCGCTTGGCGGCGATGAACATGGCCATCCGGGGGATCGACTACAATTTCGGTAAGCAGCCCGCGGACACTTTCACCAACGATCAGCATCCCGACCTCCGCGCTGACTATGTCATGGCGAATCCGCCCTTCAACATCAAGGAATGGTGGGACGGCAAACTGGAGGGGGACCCTCGCTGGGTCTATGGAACTCCGCCCAAGAGCAATGCCAACTACGCCTGGCTCCAGCACATGCTTTACCATCTGGCGCCGACCGGCTCAATGGCTCTCCTGCTGGCCAACGGCTCGATGTCCTCCAACACCAACGGAGAGGGCGACATCCGCAAGGCCCTGGTGGAGGCCGATTTGGTGGAAGCGATCGTTGCTCTGCCGGGCCAGCTCTTCACGAATACGCAAATCCCCGCCTGCATCTGGTTTCTGACCAAGAGCAAAGCGGCACGCGGAAATTTGCACGACCGTTCCGGTGAAACATTATTTCTCGATGCCCGCAAGCTCGGCTACATGAAAGACCGCGTTTTGCGCGACTTCACCGCCGAGGATAGCAGCCAAATCATCGATACCTTCCGCAACTGGCGCAAGGGGACAAACTACGCCGACATACCCGGCTTCTGCTACTCCGCCAAGCTGGCCGATATGCAAAAGGCCGACTTTGTGCTCACTCCCGGTCGCTATGTGGGGGCGGCAGATGCGGAGGACGATGGCGAACCCTTTGCCGATAAGATGGACCGCTTGACACGGCAGCTCAGTAAGCAGTTCGCGGAATCAAAGGAACTGGAAACAAAAATCCGGGCCAATTTGGGAGGACTCGGCTTTGGCATGGACTGAATAAGAAAACCACAGATGGACACAGATGAACACAGATTTTTGCTCAGAGAGGAGACTCACGAGATTATTGGTTGTGGCATGGAGGTGTTAAATACCCTTGGGCATGGCTTACTGGAAAAACCTTATGAAAATGCCCTAGTGGTCGAGTTCGGGTTGAGAAATATTCCTTTTTCCCAGCAACCTCGATTCGATGTGATATATAAATCCGTAAAAGTTGGTGAATATGTGCCCGACCTCATCGTATTTAATCAAATCGTCGTCGATACCAAAACCATCGAACGGATTACCGACCACGAGAAGGGGCAGATGCTGAATTACCTCAAAATCACTGGTCTTCGGATCGGTCTCATCCTCAATTTCAAACACGCCAAACTGGAGTGGCTACGCCTCGCTTTATGAATTTATCAGTGTTCATCTGCGTCCATCTGTGGTTAAAAATTGGAAGGACTGGGGCTATGAGCTTTAACTTCACAAATAAAGAAACCCCGGAGCCTGTCAGCGCGAAGCTGAGGAAGGGTTTCCGAGGTCTACGCCCTAAGAGGTTGCCAGTTTTGGCCTTGCGTTCAAGTCTAAAGCGGAAGGTGCGCCATGCCTGACGAGCTTCAACCCATCCCACCACAGGGGCAACTTCTCATCTACCGCGAGGAAGGCGCGGAGGTGCAGGTGCGGCTCGATGGGCGCACCGTCTGGCTGACTCAACGGCTCATGGCAGAGCTTTACCAAATCTCGGTAAAAACGGTCAATGAGCACCTTGTGAACATCTACAACGAGGGCGAACTGGATCCGCAGGCAACTATCCGGAAATTCCGGATAGTTCAAATCGAAGGGACGCGCGAGGTGTCCAGGCTCGTCGATCACTATAATCTTGAGGCAATTCTGGCTGTCGGCTACCGCGTGCGTTCAGCGCGAGGCACCGCCTTCCGAAAATGGGCAACCGCCCGACTCTCGGAGCTGCTGGTCAAGGGCTTCACCATGGATGACGAGCGCATCATCGAAGGACAAACCCTCGGTGATGACTATTTCGACGAACTCCTCCAGCGCATCCGCGCCATACGTGCTTCCGAGCGGCTCTTTTATCAAAAGATCACCGACATCTACGCCACCAGTATCGACTACGACCCCCAGGCCGAGCAGACGCAGATTTTCTTTGCCACTGTCCAGAATAAGCTCCACTGGGCAATCCACGGACACACCGCCACGGAGATCATCAAACTCCGCGCAGATGCAGGCAAGTCCAACATGGGATTGACGACATGGAAAAACGCCCCGCACGGGCACATTCGCAAGGCGGACGTCACCACAGCAAAGAACTACCTCACCCACGAGGAACTGGACAGCCTCAACCGCATCGTCGGCATGTATCTGGACTTCGCCGAAGATCAGGCACAGCGCAAAAAGCCCATGCACATGGCGGACTGGATCAAGCGGCTCGACGCCTTTTTGGAATTCAACGAGCGCAACATCCTCACCCACGCCGGCAAGGTCTCGCGGGAACTGGCAGAAGAACACGCCCACGCAGCATTCCTCCAATACGACAACGAACGCCGCCGCCTGGAAGCTGCCCGGCCCAGCGATTTCGACAAGACCGTCGAAGCCGTCAAGAAACTGGGGCAAGCTAAGCAAAAACAGAAACGCTCAAACAGGAAAGGCGATACCTCCACATGAACGACGGACTCAAAGACAGCCAGCGTGACGCTATCATCGGCATCCTGAAAAAATGCCCGAAGCTGGAGCGTGCCCGTCTCTTTGGCTCCCGCGCCATGGGCACGCATAGCGCAACCAGCGATGTCGATATCGCCCTCGATGGCAACCTCAGCCTGACCGATCAGGCAAAGCTCGCTGAGAAACTGGAGCAGCTGACCATCCCCTTCAAGGTGGACCTTGTCCGGGTGAAGGAAATCAGCAGTCGGGAGCTGCAAGAACATATCAAAAAATATGGGGTGGTTTGGTATGCGAGGGGGGATGGGGAAGAAGAAGGAACCACAGATGAACACGGATGGACACGGATGGGGGGGAGTAATGAAGTTAGGCTTGGAGATATTGCGGATGTTATTTCTGGGCCCGCCTTCAAGAGTGCGGAATTTGTTGATTCTCCGGGGATTAGGTTAGCACGTGGCGACAACGTAAAAGAAGGCGTATTTTATTGGGCGGACAAGACGCGATATTGGCCTGAAGAAGAAAAGCGATTTGAAAAATACAAACTCAGAGTTGGTGACGTTTTAGTAGGAATGGACGGATCGAAGGTCGGAAAAAATTGGGTCGAGGTTAGAGAAGATGATTTGCCGTGTTATCTCGTTCAGCGTGTTGCCCGTATTCGGTCGAAAGGAAATGTCGATCAGAAGACAATATCGTTTGCGGTCAGTAGTGATCTCTTTCGGAACTATATCGATTCGGTGAAAACAGGCTCATCGATTCCACATATAAGCCACAGACAAATTGAAGATTTTAGTTTTCCTTATCCGGGCAAAGAGAAGGAGTTGTTTGTTGTCGATTTAATTTCCGCCCTCGACGACAAGATCGCCCTGAACCGGAAGCTGAATGAGACGTTGGAGGGGATGGCGCGGGCCTTGTTTCAGTCGTGGTTTGTGGATTATGATCCGGTGAAGGCGAAGCTTGCCGGCGTGCGCCACGGGCGCGACCCGAAACGCGCCTGCATGGCAGCACTCTCCGGCAAGCTCCGCATCCCCCCCCGGCAAACCCAAGCCCGAAACCCTCGATGAACAACTTCCCTCCGCCAAGGAAATCGATGAAGCCATCGCCGCCCTCGATGACCTCACCCCTGCCCAACTGGCAACCCTTGCCCAAACCGCCGCCCACTTTCCAAATGATTTTCAGGAAAGTGAACTGGGGCTGATTCCTGAGGGGTTGGAGGTGTCGTCTGTCGGAAGCGTTTCGATATGTTTGGATTCTAAGCGTGTCCCGCTGTCCAAGAGGCAGCGCGAGAAACGTCAAGGTTCATTTCCTTACTATGGAGCGACGTCAGTAATGGACTATATCGATGATTATCTTTTCGATGAAACCCTTCTGCTGCTCGGTGAAGATGGGTCTGTATTGAAAGAAGATGGCACACCATTTCTTCAATATGTTTGGGGTAAGTTATGGGTTAATAATCATGCGCACGTGTTGAAGGGGGTTAGTGGCGTATCGACAGAAGAGCTTTATCTCTTTTTGGGTCTTCGGAGGAATAAGTGGGTAAAAACGGGCCAAAACCAGTTCCATAGACCTTCGCTCCGGGCAAGAAAAATTTCGGCATAAACAAAGCCGCCTTAGGCGTCTTTGACCCAGCAAGCTGG
>JAIUMY010000031.1 GCA_022565335.1 Opitutales bacterium | reverse complement strand
GCGGGCGGAGTGTTCCGCGCAGCCGCTTCCGCCTTCGCTAAAGCTACGGCGCGACAGGGAAAGCGGCCGCGCGGTGTGGTGGGGCGTGTGTTTATGTGCCAGGCTTGAAGCTCTCCGCGCAGGGACACGAGGTCCCCGCTTGGGTCAAAAAAGCGAGCGGGCAGCCTTGTCCCTGGCTTGAAGCCCTCCGCGCAGGGACGCAAGGTCCCCGCTTGGGCAAAAAAGGGAACGGGGGCTTTACGTGCCTGGCTTGAAGCTCTCCGCGCAGGGACACGAGGTCCCCGCTTGGGCAAAAAAGCGAACGGGGGCTTTACGCCCCTGTGCGCAATGAGAGAGGCGGGGCCTCCTTTGGGGGGCGCTTTTTTATCCGCCGAGAAAGGATTTGAGCATCCAGATGGTTTTTTCGTGATAGGTGATTCGTTCGATCATCAAGTCCTCGGTTTCCTTGTCTTCCTCATCGGCGGCCAGGTCCCGGGTCATTTTGGCGTCGGTTACGGTTTTTTCGTTTCCCTTAAGCAGGGCTCGCACGAAATCACCTTCCTTCATGGGGGCCTGTAGATTATCCAGGCGGGCGGTTTCGGAGAATTCGGGCAAACTGCCCATGGCGTAGCCGCCCAGAGCGCGGATTCGTTCGGCAATCTCATCTATGGCGGTGAAGAGATTGGTATACTGTTCCTCAAAGGCCGCGTGCAGGGCAAAGAACCCTGGTCCCTCAACATTCCAATGAGCGTTGTGGGTGTTTACCATGAGGGCGTAGGAGTCAGCCAAAACCAAATTCAGGGCTTCGGTGAGTTTTTTTGATGTTGCGGTATGGGTATCTGTCATAACCTATCATTTTATAAAATAAGTGGTGATAAGCAAATAATATCTGTTAAAGTGCCCGAATGTCCCGAGGTGCTTTTTTCGAATCCGTATCAACCTACTTTGATCGTGCAGCGTCTTTTTCCAAGATGGAAAAAGGGCTCTTAAAGCAGGTGAAGACCTGCAATTCCATTTACCGGATGCGTTTTCCGGTGCGTGGCGATGATGGGCAGATCCGGGTGGTGGAGGCCTTTCGGGCGGAGCACAGTTACCATCGTTTGCCGACCAAGGGAGGCATTCGTTTCAGTCGGATGGTGAACCTGAATGAGACCGTGGCGCTGGCCGCTTTGATGACTTATAAATGTGCCCTGGTCGGGGTTCCCTTTGGAGGGGCTAAGGGAGGGGTTCGCATTAGTCCGGCCAAGGAATCGGAGGGATTCCGCGAGAGAGTGATTCGCCGCTACACCGCGGAGTTGATCCGGAAGAACTTTATCGGACCCGATATCGATGTGCCCGCGCCCGATTATGGTACCGGCGAACGGGAAATGGGGTTGATCGTGGATACCTACAAAAATATCTGCATGAACGAGCGCAGTGCCTATGCCTGCGTTACCGGGAAGCCGCTTTCGATGCAGGGGATTCCCGGGCGTACGCAAGCGACGGGGCAGGGTGTTTATTTTGGCCTCAAGGTCGCCTTGGAGAAAAAAGAGCTCGCGGCGGAATTGGGTCTGACGCCGGGTCTGGCCGGAAAGCGGGTGATTCTCCAAGGTTTGGGGAAGGTCGGGTTTCACGCGGTAAAGCATTTGCAGAACGATGGTGGCGCGGTGATCGTGGGGGTTTAGGAGCAAGAGGGGGGCATTTATTCACCCGACGGGATTGATGTCGAGGCCTTGCTCCGGCAACGCCAGCAAACGGGATCGATCATGAATTTTCCCGGGGCGGAGAATCGGGACCGGGGAGACGTTTTGGAGGAGGCCTGCGACATTCTACTTCCGGCGGCTTTGGAAAACCAGATTACCGCGGAAAATGCTCCCCGCATACAGGCGAAAATTGTGGCCGAGGCGGCCAATGGCCCGGTTGACCGGGACGGGGATGAGATTTTGCGGCAGAAGGGCATCCTGGTGATTCCTGACCTCTATCTCAATGCGGGGGGAGTAACCGTTTCCTATTTTGAATGGTTGAAAAACCGGTCCGGGGTGAGTTTTGACCGCATGATTTCGCGACACGAGGAAATGGTGAACCGGGAAATGATCACTGCGATGGAAACCTTGACGGGGCAAACCCTGGCGGCGGACCGTCGGCAGGAATTGATTCACGGCCCCGATGAGTTGCGCTTGGTGGTGGCTGCCCTGGAGGAAACGATGAACCGGGCTTTTGATAAGATTTATGAATTCTGGCGAATGCGGGATCTTCCCGATTTACGGACGGCAGCCTTTTTGAAATCCATCGAGAAAGTGGCCCAAAGCTACCAGGATCACGGAATTTTCCCTTGAAGAATCGGTCCTTTGGCGAAGAAATAGGAAATGACATTGTCGGCTGAAGAAAAGACACGCAAAAATCTCCCCACCGTCTGGCTGGTGGGAGCGGGCCCGGGCGACCCGGGTCTGCTAACTCGTATGGGTGCGGCCAGGATTGAGGAAGCGGAGGTTCTGGTTTATGACAAATTGGTCCATCCGGGAATTCTGTCGCTGGCCCCGCCGGGATGTGAACGAATTTTTGTGGGCAAAGAAGCGGGACGTCACTCCCTGCCGCAGGAGGAGATTTGTCAATTGCTCGTGCAAAAGGCCCGCGAGGGGAAGCGGACGGTGCGACTGAAGGGGGGCGATCCGCTGGTCTATGGGCGGGGCGCGGAGGAAGCGAAACTGCTGGCCGGCGAGGGAATCCCGTTTGGTATCGTTCCCGGGGTAACGGCGGCGGTTGCGGCGGCGGCTTATTCCGGGGTTCCCCTGACCGAGCGGAACACTTCCTCCTCGGTGGTTTTTCTGACCGGACATGAGGATCCCTTAAAGGCGGAAATGGTCATCGACTGGGAGTATTGGGGAGGGTCGACGGCGACCCTTTGCATTTATATGGGTATGGGGAATCTTCCGGAGATTACCCGGCGCCTGATTGACGGTGGCCGGTCTCCCACGACCCCGGCTACGGTGATTCAATCCGCCACCTGGCCGCAGCAGCGCTCGGTACGGGGTGAATTGCAGCACTTGCCGGATTTGGTGTCCGCGGAAAACATTGGCCCACCGGCGATGATTTTGATTGGTGAAACGGTCCGTTGGGCGGAGGAAATCGATTGGCATAGCCATCGTCCGTTGAGCGGTGCGAGAGTGGCCATAACGCGTAACCGGGAAGGGCAGGGGCGCCTCAAGCCTTTGCTCGAGGAACAGGGGGCGGAGGTCCTGGAGTTGCCTTTGATCAAAATCTCGCCCTTGCCCAATACCAAAGTCTGGCCGGAAGTGATGGAGACCTTTGGGACGTATGATTGGCTCGTTTTTTCCAGCCGCATAGGGGCGGAGATTTTTTTCCGGCGTTTTTTGGAGCACTTCTCCGATCTCCGGGCGTTGGGAGCAGTGCGCATTGCGGCGGTAGGCGAGGGGACGGCGGAGGTGGTTCGCGGGTATCATCTGGCGGTGGATGTCATTCCGCCGGTGGCGACCGGGGATTCTTTGGTGGAGGCGATGATGGCCGAAAATGATCTCGATAGTTACGGGATTTTGGTGGTTACCGGTAATCTCGGTGGAAAAGTGCTTGAGGAAAGACTGCGTGAGGAAGGCCGGGCGATCGTGGATCGTTTGGAGCTCTATGAAACCAGCCCCACGGATCTTTCTGAAATTCCGGCCTTGGAGGACTTCCGGCAAGGGGGGGCGGATTATATGGTTTTCACCAGTTCGTCGGCGGTGGAGTCTTTTACTGAACGAGTAGGGGATTTCCTCCCCCGGGAGGGAGCACGGACGCCTCAACCGGTTTCCTTTGGTCCCCGAACCTCGGAGACCCTCAAAGGGAAAGGGCTGACGGCGGGCATTTCCTTGGAAAACCCCTCCATTGAGGCATTGGTAGAGGCTTTGGTCAGTCATTCGCGCCGGAGGGGTTAGGAGAAAATTCCGTTTGTCGGGGTTCACCGGAAACATCCTTTGCGGGGGGCCTTTGGTAAAAGATTTTAGGATTTGACTCAATCGACCCTTTTCGATTAGTTTTTTAGATAGAATTCCAAGTTTAACTGATCTTCCCCCTTATTCCCATGACCAGTAACCCCTTATCCCGAATGGTAGGCAAGCGATTGTCGCTGGCCATCCTGATTTCTATCATCGTCCACTTTGTCCTCCTGATCTTATTGGGCCTTTGGACGGTTTATCGTTATGTGCAAGAGGGTGATCCCGGCATGGAAGTGGCCATGGAGCAGGGTGAGGAAATGGAGGCTCCCCAGGAAGTTATGGAAGAGGTCGAAGTAACGGAAGTGCAGCCCGAGGTGGAAATTGATCTGGACCGCCTGACGGTGGATCCTCTCCACGATGTGACTTTGCCGGAGATTGTCGCCGATACCCAGGCGGTGCCGACCCCTCCTACGCCCACCGTGCCGACGACTGCTGCGGATCGGGTGGCTTTTACGCAGGCCGCTCCCCGGGGTTCCTGGGGAAGCGTTTTCGGGGCGACCGAGGAAAGTGATTTTTTGCTCAGTGGAGCCTTTTATGATTTGCAGCAGGATCCCGACGGTGATTCCACCGGGATTAGTGGAGCGAACAATTCAGCCCGGCAAAAGGGAATGCGCATTCTTCGGGAGGGATTTGTTGAGAGAGGGTTTGATCGCCGGGTTTTGGACCGACAGTTTCTCCGGGCCCCGGACGATCGCTCGGTTTCCTTTATTGCGCACCCGACCATGCCTTTCCGACTGGGTCCGCAGGCTTATGACATGGAGGATGTAGTGAAAGTCAAGGGAGGTGGATTGTATTGGGCCATTCACTATGAGGGAACGATTTCGCCACCCCGCAGTGGGGAGTTTCGGTTCACCGCTTTTGCCGACGACCATTTGGTGGTGGCTATTGATGGCGAGATCGTGGTCGATGGAGGATTGAAAAAACTTACGGATTCGCGTTACCACGGGGAGCAGGTCCACGGACTAATTCCCCGAACCAATGACCGCGCCAGAGGGTCTCGGACTAGTGATTGGATTCGTATGGAAGCTGGTCGCAACTATAAGGTTGATATTTTATTGGGAGAAAATGAGCCGGTCAAATACACCGCTTGGCTTTTTGCTGAGGAAAAGGGCGTTGAATATGAAAAATCCGGGAATTGGCCCAAGCTTCCTTTATTTTCCACTATCGAAATGGAAGGGCCTCCCGATTGGGAAGAAATGTTGGAAGACTTGGAACTTCGCCGCATACAGATTCCTCCCATGGCCGAGGAGGTATTGGCTTTCCCGAGGAATTGAACAAGGTGCTTCGACGGGACAGGATTTGTCCCAGTCTTCCCCTCAGGCAAAATACCTTTTGGCACTTCTTTAGGGTAATAAATAAATTATTCGCCAAAAGCGCGTAAATCTGTTAAGATTTCCTTCGATGAATTTTGAAGAGTTTTGTCAGTGCGTTGAAACTTGTGACACCCCGGAAAAGTCCTGGGCGGATGCCTTGCAGTCCTTGTTCTGGGAGCGAAAGGGTGAGTGGGAAAAGGCACACGAACAGGTGTTGGGTAAGAAAATCCCGGAAGCGGCTTGGGTTCATGGGTACTTGCACCGCAAGGAAGGAGACCTTGGGAATGCTGAATTTTGGTATACCCGGGCTGGCCAAAAAGCGCCTAGAGGAGACTTTGCCGAGGAGTGGGAAGAGATTACCAAAACCCTTTTGGAACGATATTTCTGATCCTTCCGGAGTCTTTCTGATTACAGATACGGGCTAAAAAGGCGGGCCAACCCGTTGCGCAGACGCAGGACCAAGGGACGGTCGAGAACGCTTCGAATCGTTACCATTTCGGCGGTGGCGCGTTTGTCTTCAAAAATTTCCCCAAGCTTACGGGCTAATTGGGAGTCGTAACACTCGACATTGAATTCGAAATTTAAATTTAAACTGCGGGGATCCCAATTCGCCGATCCGATAAGCGACCAGTAGTCGTCGATCAGCATGAGTTTACTGTGATCAAAAGGCGGGGCTGATCGCCAAACCCGGCATCCCCACTGTACCAGATCCTGGATGTTCGACTGGCAGGCCCAATCGACGAAGGTCAGATTGTTTTGGTCGGGGATCAAAATATCGACCCTAACGCCACGCATGACCGCCGTATTGAGCGCACTGATGAGGGTGCGGTCCGGTAAAAAGTAGGGGGTGGCAATACGAATGGAGTGCTTGGCGATACCAATGGCACCCAGCAGAAGCATGCGCAAACTATCATAGTTTTCGTCAGGGCCGTCGGTAATGCCGCGGGCCAGGGTATTACCCCGGTGGGTGGGCTCTGGAAACCATTCGGGACCGCTAAGCTTTTCCCGGGTGACAAAATACCAGTCGTCGGAGAAAACATCCTGCAGGGAAGTGACCAGTGGGCCTTCCACGTGAAAGTGAATATCGGAAATCAGGTGTGCGGGTTTAAGGCGATGAACATTTCCGGAGGCGATATTCATTCCACCGGTAAAGGCCTGCAGGCCGTCCACCACGAGAATTTTCCGGTGAGAGCGCAGGTTCAAATAAGGCATTCTCCAGGGAACCAAAGAGGGCATGAAGCGCGCACAGGGGATTTTGCGTCGGCGCATTTTACGGAGGATGGAGGGAAAGGAATAACGGGCCCCCACGGCATCAATTAAGACTCTGACGTGAACCCCTCTTTGGACTGCGGCGGCCAGGGCATCGAGGAACTTTTCGCCGGTTTGGTCGTTGGCGAAGATATAAGTGGTCAAGGTGATGGTTTTTTGCGCGCCTTCAATGGCCTCGAGCATCCTTGGATAAGCTTCGTCTCCACAAATGAGAGGCTTTATGGCATTCCCCTCCAGGAGGGGGCGACTAATGATATTGTTGGCGAACTCGGCCAGGTCGAGCAGGTGAAGTTTTTCCGGAGGAATCAGCCCTCTCATCTGCTCCACTGAACATGCACTTCCGGTATGAGGCAGATTGATGGTTGGGGTGATCGCTTCTGGTGAAGCGCGGAAGGCCTTGCGGCGTATTCGGTTGATCCCGAAGAAAAGATAAAGAATAGGCCCAAGCAGGGGCTGGAGCCACATTACCCCAATCCAACCGATGGCCGCACTGGTTTCCCTTTTATTTAAAATGACATGGCCGGAGGCGACCAGGAGAATCGCCAAGCCACCGAAGCCAGCCAAGGTGTACCAAAGGATTTCCCAAAGGTAAACCAGCCACTGGCCACTTGCAAAAAAGAGAAACATTTACACCGAATCAGGGGAAGGAGCGGGAGGGTCGGGGAGAACAACCTGGGTTTTGAGGCCGAGGTGACGTTCCGAAAGTTCCTGGCCCTCCGCGCGGTGCCGAAGCAATCGTTGCACCATGCCCATTTTGGCGTCGAGATTGTCCACCATGGAAACAAAAACCGCTTCCGGGGTAGCGGCCATGGCGGCGGCACCCCATTCGAGCTCCCCCTGGTGACTGAGGACAATGTGCTCCAGCCGCTCTAAAAGATCGGGGTCCAGGTGGTTGCGCAAGCCGGCCTTGCGAACCGCGCGGTATCCGAGAACGACATGGCCTTGCATGACGCCCAGAGGTGTTTTGCGAAAAACCGAACTGCCCTGGTATTCGTCTATTTTTCCGACGTCGTGGACAATGATGCCAGCGATGGCTAAATCGGCATGAACCTCCGGGTAAAGGGGTAGGAGGGCTTTACCCGCACGGATCATGTGCACGGTATGCTCCAATAAGCCGTGGCGGTAGGCATGATGCATGGCGATGGCCGCGGGAGCCGTTTTGAAATTTTCCCCAAATTCGTTGATCACTCCCTCTACGGTATGGCGCAACCCCTGGTCGGAAATGTTCTCTATGGCTTCAAGGAGCTCAAGAAACAATTTTTCCGGATTTTCGGGGCAAGTTTCGACGAGGGTCTGCAGAAGGTTTTGCTGCTCGGCCTGTTCTTCGGAAATCGTCTCCAGTGCGAGAAGCCGTGGGGAGAAACTGTCATTGTAGGATTCGGCATTGGCTTCCACGCGTACGATGGCACCTTCCGGAAGTTCCTGGTTTTCCCGGTACAGCGTGCTGTCATCAAAAAGGTTTGCCCCGAAGGAGCCGGTTTTGTCGGCGAATTCGAGGCGGAGGAACGGATTTCCTTTGCGGGTCGTTTTGAGTTCTCTCCGTTGCAGCAAATAGATTCCGGCAAAGCGCTTGCCCGCAGGGACTTTGCCTGCTTTTAGCTGAGCTACGGTGAAAAGGGGACTTTGTTCGCTTCCGGCCATTTCCATTATTGTGCAAAGACTGGGTGGAAAAGGAAACGAAAAAAGAGTTTTTCGGAGAGTTAGGGAGTTTTTACCTCGACCCGACCGGTGGAGGAATCGTATTCGAATTCGTGAGAGTGTGGTAGGGCGGGTATAGCGGTGAGGAGACCGGCCTCGACCAGACTCGTCAGGGATTCCGGAAAACTGCCCTCATGGATTTCGTAATGATCGATTGCTTGACGAACTTGTATCAGCGCTGTGGTAACCCGGGCTTCGACCCCTTTATCAAGGGTTCCCCGAATATAGCCTTCGGGCCCGGATGAATTGCTGCTCTCTTTCTCCTGCTCCCCGGCGCAAGACGTCAGAAAAAAAGCGAGAACGGAGAGCCACAGCAGTAGGCCGCCGGACCGGAAAATATGTTTCGGGCACATTGCTCTTAGTCCTCACTCTCCTCTTGCTCGTCCCACTCCTCGGGGCTCAGGACATTTTCCTTGCGATATTGGGTGGGGGTTTGCCCGGAAACCTTCTTGAAGGCCCGGTTAAATTGAGAAAGGGATTGAAAACCCACTTCGAAGGCAATCTCACTGATCCGCAGGTGGGGGTTGAGGAGAAGGTTCTTGGCTTTTTCGATACGCACCCGGGTGAGATATTCGGTAAAGGTGAGCCCGGTTGCCTTTTTGAACATTTTGCAAAAGTAAAAGGTGCTGGTATTGACGACCTTGGCTACTTTTTCGAGAGTCAGATTTTCAGCTTGGTTGTGGGCGATAAATTCCTTGGCCCGCCGGATGAAAGGGGATTCTACATTTTCGTTCTGAATCTGTAATTGATTGCCCACCAGGGTTAGGTGAGAGGAAAAGGTTTTCAATAGGGTCACTACCGATTGGTACTGCTCCTGGGAAAGAATTTTGCTGTTGAACCAAGCTTCCCGCAGATCTTTCAAGTCGATGCTCACGCCCCAATCGATCAGTTGTTTGGTGACCTTGTCGAATTTTTCCTGGGAAGGTTCAGCTAACATCACCTGTCCCGTGCGCAGGTATCCAATTTTCCGATCGCCCAACTGCACCGGAACCACGGTGTCGCAAAGGCCGGCGAAACAGCCTACACTGACCGGGCCGTTCTGTTCATTGGCATCGGAGAGTTTTTTGTTTACTTCCAGGCAGGCGGCACAGGCTTTACGGTCTTTAGCCATAAGGGCGCAAAAAGGGTTTTCGCCTTTTTTACCCTGCAGTGGAAGTCCCCAGGTTTCTTTGTGGGTCAGAGAGAGGGGTAGGCCGGTACTGTCCGAAAAAGCTTTTTCGTAGTCTTTATACAGCGCGGTTTCGCTGAGTCTTTGCAGAAATAATTTATCGTCGGCAGGCACAATGAGAAGGAATAGTCGTAAGGTTGCCGTACCCAAAGACGCCGGACATCAGCTTTTATCGGAAGGCTCTTTTTCGGCCGCAGGGTCTTCCCTGGGTTTGGTGTCGGGGGAGCCGGCTTTGGGGGTTTTGCGCGGTTCGTCGTCGACGGCGGAGCGAATATCGTCCTCAATGTCGCGGGTCGCTTTTTTGAACTCCTTGACCCCTTGGCCGAGTCCGCGGAAGAGATCGGGTAGTCGTTTGGCTCCGAACAGAAGTAAAACGATGAAGACGATAAGAATAATTTGCCATGGGCCTATATTGGCAAAAGCAAGAGTAGAAAAGGCAACGGACATACCTACAAGAAACGCGCAAAAGGCGACAATGTAAAGGGAATTATTTCCGTGGACGGGTGTTTTGACGGGCAAAATCGTGCAGCACCTGACGGTACTCGGGCCAGGATTCCTCCCAGCCCCGGGCATGGTTGCCGCGGAGCTGATAAAGGGCTTTAGGCTCGCGCGCCCGGGCATAAAGTTCTTCTGCCTGGCTGAAGGGTATATAGGTCTCCTGGCTACTGTGGGCCAGAAGCAAGGGGCAATGACGCTTTGCCAGCCATGGCCGGGAATCCAGCGTGAAGTGGGCGAGGCTTGCGGGAAAAAAAGGGTAGAGGTGCTCGCGCATGGCATCGAGGTGCGAAAACCCTGACTCCATAATAACTCCGGCCGCTGAAGAACCTTCCCGGGCGCTGAGTTGAGCCACGACGGCTGCGCCAAGGGAGCGTCCGTAAAGAAGTATGCGCTGGGGATCAATGTGGCCGGGGCCGGTTAACCAGTGCCAGGCGGCGGCCGCATCTTGAGACAGTCCTTCCTCGGAGGGTTGGCCGCTGCTATTGCCGTAACCACGGTAGTCAAACACCAGGATGCCGGCATCGAGGCGGCGTATTTGCTCGATGGTCTGCTGGTACCAGGTCAGGTTTCCAGTGTTTCCGTGGCAAAACAGAAAGACCGGATCTTCCCTGGATGGCGGGGGGAAGTACCAGGCTTCCAAACGGATACCCTGGGTACTTGGGATGAAGAAGGTTTTTCCTTCCTTCCGGAGGGTTGGTGAGACAGGTTCCCTGCTCTTTCGGGGGGCAAAGAGAAGGTGGGTTTGGTGGTGGTAAATCCACCACAATGTCCCGGCGACAAGGATTGGCGGGAGGGCCAGAATGATGACCGCCGCAAGCATGGAGGTTGGGGCTGCTCAGCTGGCGGCATTCGCGGCCGCTTCGGCCCGGCGCTTCACGTAACGGTCTGACTGCTCGTCGGCGTGATAGCTGGAACGAACCAGGGGGCCGGATTCCACAATCCCCAAACCGGCATTTTCACCATATTCTTTCCACTCCGCAAATTCTTCCGGGGTGACCCAGCGGTCTACTGGAAGGTGTTTGGCGGTTGGTTGAAGGTATTGGCCGATGGTAAGGATATCCACACGGCTTTCGACCATATCGTGGATCAGTTCACGAACTTGGTCCTTGGTTTCGCCTACCCCCAGCATAATCCCTGACTTGGTGGTAAAACCACGGCTCTTCGAATGTTCAAGAACCCAGCGGCTGCGGTCGTAGCGGGCTTGTACACGCACTTTCCGTTGCAGGCTTTCGACGGTTTCCATGTTGTGATTGAGAATGTCCGGCTTGGCTTCCAGAACGATGTCGAGAGACGAGGCCTTGCCTTGAAAATCGGGAATCAATACCTCTACCGCCGTGCCCGGGCAGCGATATCGAATGGCGCGAATGGTCGCGGCCCAAACCGAGGCCCCACCATCTTTGAGCTCGTCGCGGGCAACGGAGGTTATCACGCAATGCTTTAAATTCATTTTTTCGACTGCGTCGGCAACCCGGGCCGGCTCACCTAGGTCGAGCTCGGTGGGGCGCCCCGTGTCGATGGCACAGAAGCGGCAGGAGCGGGTGCAGGTGTTCCCGAGGATCATCAGGGTTGCGGTTCCACGGGACCAGCATTCGCCCATGTTGGGACATTGGGCACTCTGGCAAACGGTGTGGAGGTTCCCCTGGTCAACCATGCCACGGACTTCTTTGTAGCCGGGACCGCTGGGGAGTTTAGCGCGTAGCCAATTCGGTTTTCTTGAAGACATTCTCTTACTATGCAGGAAAACCCTTCCTATCCAAGCAAAAGGGCAGGTTTTCCGGAATTTTTTATGGTTCGGTCTCTTCTTGCAATTTCCGGAAGACGCTGTCGCCGGGGTTTGGCAGGCCTTGGTCGATAAGAAAACCTATCGTTCTTCCCCGGCGCATATCGGTCGAGCGAATCATTGCGGTCGGTCTCCCGGTGGGGTTTTCGACCATCCAGAGGGTATCTTCAGGGATTCGGACGTTTCGGTGAAGGCGGACTATGGCAATATTCTCGCGTGGGTATACGTAGGCGATTCGACCAAGGGGAGTAATGATCTGTCCTTCCGGTTGGTCATTGGAGGGAGTCGTCCGGCACCCGGTGGAGGTCAAAGCGATTGCCAGGAGCAGAAAGAGTAGCGCGACGGCGGGCAATGGGATGGCTTGTTTCACTCCGCTTGGGGGCTTTACCGGAAAGGCGCCGGAAAAGGTTATTCGGTGGGGCGGGTCGGCTGTTGGGGACCGCCATTGCCGTTTTCGGCCTGGTCGGCATCGAAAAACCCATGTAACTGCCGAATGCGGGTGGGGTGTCGCATTTTGCGAAGAGCTTTCGCTTCGATCTGGCGAATCCGCTCGCGCGTGACCCGGAATTGTTTGCCGACTTCCTCCAAGGTGCGACTGTATCCATCAACCAAACCGAAACGAAGCGAGAGAACCTTTTGCTCTCTCTCGGTAAGACTGCCAAGGACATCGACAATCTTTTCCTTAAGTAGGGAAAAGGCGGTCATGTCATAGGGGTTTTCGGCTCCCTTGTCTTCGATGAAATCACCGAAATTGGTATCGTCGCCATCGCCCACCGGACTTTGCAGGGAAATTGGTTGTTGGGCCATCTTCATGATGGATTGAACCCGTTCGACCGGCAATTGCATCTCTTCGGCGACCTCCTCGGGAGTGGGTTCGTGGCCCAATTCCTGGAGCAATTGTTTTTGTACCTGCATGACCTTGTTGAGGGTCTCGATCATGTGGACCGGAATACGGATCGTGCGGGCCTGGTCGGCGATCGACCGGGTAATCGCCTGGCGGATCCACCAGGTGGCATAGGTGGAGAATTTATACCCGCGCATATATTCAAATTTTTCGACGGCCTTCATCAATCCCATGTTGCCTTCCTGAATCAGATCGAGAAAGGACAGCCCGCGGTTGGTATATTTTTTGGCAATACTGATAACCAGGCGCAGGTTGGCTTCCACCATTTCGGTCTTGGCACGGTGAGCTTCCCGCATGTTTTTGCGGACTTCGCGAAACAGTTTGAGCAGGTCTTCCGGGGGGATGCGATATTCGGCCTCGAGGGCCTGGAGCTTTTTATGCTCGGCTTTGCTGTCGATATTGCGGTCACTGCGGGTACGGGGCGCTTTGGCGGCGGCAATACGATCCTGTGTATCCTTGACCTCTTTAACAACCGGCCGGATTTTTTCAAGGAATTCTTCAAAGACCTTTAGCTTGAAGCAATATTTTTTAAAAAGTTTCTTGAGGCTGGTTTCGTTTCGGCGGAACCGGCTGAGCGCTTTTTTACGGGCCTCGTCAGAGGAGGCTTTTTGGGAATCCTCCCAAGCCGCGATGGCATTTTTCTCGGTGCGTTCGGTTTGTTCAATCAGTTTGGGAAGCTCTTCGAAATACCGTTCCCGGCTGTCGACTTTTTTGTCGAGAACAATGCGGTCAAAACGCTCTTCCCGGGAAAGTAGTTTCTGCCCTAGTTCAATATGGAATTGAGCGGTCAGAGCGCTTGAAAAGAGGGCCTCCTGGGCTTTTTTCTCGGCTTCTTCGATACGCTTGGAAATCTCCACCTCCTGATCGCGGGTAAGCAGGGGCACCTGGCCCATTTGCTTCAGGTACATTCGCACCGGGTCGTCAAGGATATCGTATTGAGAGGCGCGAACCTCCTCTTCCTCGGTTTCCTCTTGCCGTTGTTTGTAGGTTTCGACCTCGTTTTGGTCGAGGATTTCGATTTCCAGATTTTCGAGAATCGAAACGATGTTTTCGATATCCTCGGGATTCTCTACGTTGTCCGGAAGCGCCTTATTGATATCGCTGAAGGTCAGGTAGCCCTGTTCCTTGGCCAACCTGATAAGGGCACGGATTTTCTCGTTGACCGTACCTTTGGCTGGTTCGACGATTTTGCTGGTGCTAGAGTTGGTTTTAGTCTTCTTTCGAGGCATGATGGGAATGAGAAACCGCGGACGGTTGTAAGCTTGGAGGCTGCGTTTTCAGTTTGCGAAGTTCCAAACGCTTTCTTTGCAAAAAAAGAGTATCATCATTGTACAGAGTTCCGGTGTTGGCAATGGCAATTTCGATTTCTTTCATTTTTGCACGATAGTAGCGGGTGAAAATCTTTCTGATTTCGACATCAGCTTGTTTCCAAGGTTCGGGAAAAGAAAATTCTTCAAAAAGGAGGGAGGCGAGAAAGGTGCGTTCTTCCTCCGTTTCGGCCAAATGGTCAATATGTTGGGCTCCTTGCCACATGTCGTGCTGAAAGTCCGCTAATACCCGGGCCAAAAGGCGTCCTTCGAGAAAATCAGTGGCCAGCCAAACGGGATCCATGATCTGTGCGGTGGCTTCGCCGATTTCCTCATGTTGCAGGCAGATTTGCAATAATACCTTCTCGGAGCGGGTGAGTGGTTTGGTCGCCTCGTTCGCCGGATCCGGCGTTTCTCCCCGCGGGGGCGCGGGGCGGTAATGTTGTTGATTGCTCAGGTGGCGATCAAATTCGCTGATGAGAGTGGTTTCGTTCAGGTTTAAAAGCGGGGCCGCGCGCTGCAAATACTCAGAGCGCAGGATGCTTGATTCGCAGGATTCGAGCAGCCCAAAGAATTTTTTCGCGGCCTGAAGCTTTTCCTCGGGGCTGGCTGTTTCCCGTTGTGCGGCGGGAAAAAGGGCTTCGCAGGCAAAATCAACGGGGTGGCGGGATTGTTTTTGCCGCAGTTCCTGGAAAGCCCCGGTCCCCTCCCGTAAGAGCCAACTGTCGGGATCGGCCCCTTCGGGCAAGGGCAAAAAGGTGAGGGGAAGTTCAATTTTCAGCGCCATCGGGATGATGCGTAAGGCGGCTTTTAGTCCGGCTTGGTCGGAATCGAGCATGACCTCTACTCCAGCGCCGCTGCGACGGAGGAGCGCGAGTTGATTCTCGGTGATGGCCGTTCCCTGGGGAGCCACGGCGGTGGTAAGGCCTTTTTCGCGGCAGCGCAGAACATCCAGCTGGCCCTCCACCAATAAAAAAGGATTTTTTTCTCCGGCATTGGGCCGGGCTTTGTCCAATCCGAAGAGAATCTGATTTTTTTGAAAAAGCGGAGTCTCGGGGGAGTTGATATATTTTGCCTGATGCGTTGGGTCGTCTTCAGGGGTGATTGGCAATTGGCGGGCGGTGAAGGCGATTACTCTTCCCTGAAGATCCTTGATGGGAATCATCAACCGATGGCGAAAGCGAGCGGGGAGAGGACGGTCCGGTGGGGCATTGTCACGGGAATAAAAAAGGCCGCAGCGATTCAGGGCCTCACGGCTAAGGCCTTTGCGCCGTAGGGTCTCCCAAAGCCGGTCGCCATTGGGTGGGGACAGGCCGATTTTTTCCTCAAGGGCAAGAGAGAGGGGGAACTGACGTTCTTCGGTCCAGTAGTTTCGGGTGGTTTCCGAGGCTTCCCCCGGGGCCATCAGGTGTTCGTGAAAAAAAGCGGTGGCCAAATCATGGATTTCGAGGAGTTCCTGGCGAAGGGAACGTTCCTCGCGGGAAGGCCCGCCGCTTTCATATTCCAACTCGATCCCGAATCGGTGGGCCAGCGTTTCGACGGCTTCAGGGAAGGTCAGATTTTCCGTCTCCATAACGAAATGGAAAAGATTGCCGGCCTTGCCGCTGCTGAAGCATTTAAAAAGGTTTTTTTCGGGGTTGACGAAGAAGGATGGGGTTTTTTCCGTTTGGAAAGGGCTGAGCCCCGAATACTGCGAACCCACCCGTTTGAGTTGGGTATGGGCGGAGGCCACATCGAGGAGACTTACCCGATGAAGAATCTGATCTATGCACTCCCGTTTGATGTAGGCCATTACCCGTTTATACTAAAATTCTCCGGATGAGTCCGTTTAAATTCCGTCGGGTATATCGCCCTGGCCCCGCAGGAAGGCCTCCACTTCATCCCGCATATTGTGGTCGGGGTCTGCCGTTTCGAGAAAGAGGCGGTACAAATATTCGGCATCCTCGCGGGAGAGTTGAGCGCGGCTGTATGCCTGGGCCAGCAAGAGCATGAGGTCAGGATTGTTGGGAAAGCGTTCCCGCGCGGCTTCCAGTTCGGGGATGTAAAGTCGGAGAGGTCTGGTTTCCCGGGCCACCAAAAGGTAATGGGCGTAATAATCGAGGTTGTCAGGAGCAATTCGCCGCGCCTGGAGAATCGTGGACTCAGCGTCGCCGTATGCTCCCTCGGCTTGAAACGCCTGAGACAAAAGATACCAGAATTCAGGGTCCGCATCGTTAAGGGAAATCGCTTCCCAGAGAAGATCCTGAGCAGCGGTATACTCGTTGTTTTCAAGGGCCGTGCGGGCTTGTTCGGCCAACCCTTCGGCAATTTCTTCGTTGGTGGGCGGTGTTTCCTCCTCGATCCCGGTTTCGACAGGTTCTTCTTCCTCCCTAAGGGGTTCCTCGGCCTCCTCTTCGAGAAAGGTAATTTCGGTGGTCTCGGCATCCTCTCGCTCCTCCGCTTCACGGGCTTCTTCCTCGGCGCGGCGGGCTTCCTCCTCGGCGCGGCGGGCTTCTTCCTCGGCGGCGAGCCGTCGGGCTTCCTCTTCTTCGACGGTTTCCCGTAAAGCCAATTCCCGCTGACGCTGGAGCAAAAGCTGTTCCTCCAGGATGGCCTGTGCCTCCTGCCAGGAGCGGATTTCCGCCAGAGTATCCGCTAAACCACTGGCCGCCCAAAATTCCGGGTCTTCGCTCTCCAATTGCGCCATAAGTTCTTCGGCTCGTTCATAATCTTCAGCCTGCAAGGCAAGATGAGCGAGTCTGCTCAAGGCTTCCGGTCTTCTGGTGGATCCGGTTTGTGCTGCCCGACGGTACCAGGATTCGGCTTGGGCAAGATTGCCCTGTCCTTCATAAAGTTGTCCGATGCGCAAAGCGGTGGCATCATTTTCTTCGATTTGGTAACTGCGCCGGTAGGCATCGATGGCCGCGATGATATGGCCTCGCTCTTCATCCAGGCGGGCGGTGATTCGCCACAAGGTCGCGTTGGACGGATCCTCCTGCAAATACTCCCGGTATAGTTCTGCCGCCTCGCCGCGGTTCCCGGCGGCTTCCATTTCGCGGGCGGCAAACAGCAGCGGGCTGGGCTCCTCCGGGCTCAATTGATGGATGCGAAGGAAAATTTCCGCCGATTCCTCGTGTTGCCCCACTTCGCTCAGCACGAAAGCCTTTTCCTCCAGGAGCTCTTCATTTTCCGGAAAAGTTGCGGTCCATTGTTCCAGCAGCGAGAGGGCCTCTGACCATTCTCCAGCGGAAATATGCTCTCTCGCGGTGGCCAAATCCTCGGCCATCTGTTCCTCTGGGCTTGTGCAACCGAGAATGAACAGGCATACTAAAAAACTCCAGGGATACGCTTTCTTTCCCTGCTGAAAAAACCACAGCCGACCAAACATAACATGACCATCATCAAGCAGAAGAGTAAAGTCAAGGGCACTCTCGCAGGAGAGAGAAAGACTTTTCCGCATTGTTTTTTCCTGATTTTTTTGGCCAGTTCTCTAGGCTTGTGGGGTCAGACTGGTTTTTTTGAGCGGGAGCATTTGGAGTCCTTTGAATTAAGCGGTTACCAAAATGCCGTGGCGACCGCTTTTGCAAAGTGGGAAGGCGCCCGCGGTGAGCCTTTGGTGCCCGGCGAGCAAGGACAGGTGGCGTTGAAGATTGATACCGCATCGGGCTATGGGATGAGCACCCCGAAGGAGCTGGTGCGGGCGGTTCGCGAAGAGTTGGAGAAACGGGGTTGGGAGAGGGAGAATATATGGCTGGTGGACCTGCGTGAGCATGCCCTGCGCAATGCGGGTTTTTGGCCGTCCCGGACCGCCGGGGGAAACGAATTTGAGGGATCCCCGGTTTTTGCTTTGGAGGAGGGAGATTTTTGGGAGACGGATTGGTTTTACGAAAACCCCCTTCCGTCCCGCCGGGCCATGGTCGAACGGAGTCACTCGATGGTCGCCAGGGGAGAGAGCGAATTTATTGCCGAGGGGGCCGACCGTTATTCCTATCTCCCGGTTCCTTTGTTCTTCGATGTGGATTTTTGGATTAACTTGCCGGTCGTTACCGATCATCCGCATCTGATTTTGAACGGTGCCATGGTGAATGCGACTTTATGGAATGCGAGCAATACCAACCGTTTTCTGCGCAGCCGCAGTAATGGGCCGGCGGCTATTGCCAACATTGCCGCCATACCTGAATTACAGGAAAGCTTGGCGATGACGATCCTAAGCTTGGAGCGTTATCAGTTCATTGGCGGGCCGGAGTTTCGCTCACTTTATACCTCCTCACTGCCGGAGTTGATTTTCAGCACCGATCCGGTGGCTATCGATTACTATGCGTTGCGTAAAATCAACCAATCGCGCGAAGAGGCCGCCTTCCGACCCTTGCCCTCCAATGTCCCCTACCTTCGCTATGCCGAATACCTCGGTGTGGGGTATCGGGAACGGGCCCGGTTCGAGGACGAAAGTGAATTTATGAAGTCCAGCGATGAACGACCAACGGAGTGAGTGTATCGGCAATCATGGGGTCCCCATAGGAAGTGGCATTTTTTTGGATTTGGCTTTACGCCTACTGTAAATGAGGATACTTTTTTTAAAAGTTTTACATGGATAAATCTGCTTATAAACCCGAATTGTCCCGACGGGAAGAAATCTTTCAACGCATTGGCGAGGTTGCCAAGGTGGGTGGTTGGGAACTTGACTGCCTGTCGCAAACTTTGTGGTGGAGCGAGGTTACCAAAGCGATCCACGAGGTTCCCCCGGATTTTGAACCGGACCTGAAAACAGGGATCGAATTTTACGAAGAAGGTCGGGACCGCGAAGAGATTTCCAAGGCGGTTGAGGAGTGTATTGCGAAGGGGACGGAGTATGACTTGGAGTTGCGGATTCGGACCGCCCGCGGGAATTTGGTCTGGGTTCGGGCCCGGGGTGTGGCCGAGCGGAAAGAAGGAAAAACGGTTGCGGTAACCGGTGCCTTTCAAGACATCAGCGAGGAAGTTGCCTTTCGGCAACGGTTGGAACATCAATCTTTTTTCAACCGAAGTTTGATCGAGAATTTCGTTTCCGGGTATAGCGAAGTCGACAGCGATGGGGTCCAAATTGACGTTAACCCCTCCTTTTGCCAAATGTTGGGCTTCACCCGCGAGGAATTGCTCGGGAAACAGCCCCCGTTCCCTTATTGGCATCCTGATCATCATGATGATATCAAACAAAAGATGTTTAATGTCATGGCGGGCGACTTTAGCACCCTGAGTTTGCCTTTTTGCCATCGTAACGGGCAGACGGTTTGGGTTGAATTGACGCCCTCGGTAATTCCGGATCCTTCAACGGGAAAAAAAAGACTCTATGGGTTTGTTCGGAATATAACGCAGCAAAAGGAAAACCGGGAAAAAATGGAGGCCCTGTCGCGGGAACTGGAAAGTTTCTTTTCCAACAGTTTGGATTTTTTGGCGATTGCCGATCTGCAAGGGCGTTTTCTGCGGGTAAACCCGGAATGGGGAAAAGTGCTCGGATACCCGAATGAAGAGTTGGCGGGAAAAGATTTTATGCGTTTTGTCCATCCCGAGGATGTGCCTGCGACCCTGGAGGCCGTACAAAAACTCTCGGCGGGCCAGGAGGTGACCTCTTTTGTCAATCGCTTTCGGCATCGGGATGGATGTTATCGCTTTATCGAATGGCGCTCCACGCCGGTAGGCGAGAAAATCTATGCAGCGGCACGGGATATTACCCAAAGGCTCGAACAGGCCGCCGAGTTGGATAAAACGCGCCGACAGTTCCAATCTCTGGTGGAAAACATTCCCGGTATTACCTTCCGTTGTGAAGCTACCGGCGACTGGAAAACTCTCTATGTCAGCCATCAGGTGGATCAAATCACTGGCTATTCGGAAACGGATCTGCTCTCGGGAAAGATTGCCTATGGTCAATTGATCCTTCCGGAGGATCGTGAAGCGATTAAAAAGGCGGTTGAAGAAGCGTCCCGAAAGGACCAATTCTGGGAAGTTGAATACCGTATTCGTCACCGTGATGGCACTCTCCGCTGGGCTTTTGAAAAGGGAAGTGTAGTTAAGGATGAGGCAGGGAGGGTGCTTTATCTCGATGGCTTTATTCTGGACATTACCGACCGCAAGAGAGCCGATGAAGCAGCTAAGCGGAACGAGGCTACTTTAAAGGATATTCTGGAGAGTACGCTGTCCGGTTATTGGGATTGGGATTTGGTCAAGAATACTGAGTATCTGAGTCCGCAATTCAAAAGGATGTTTGGCTACGAAGATCACGAAATCCCCAATTCTCCTGAAGCTTGGCAAAAGCTTATTCTTCCGGAGGACTTGCCGGTCGTTCTCAAAGCGTTTGAACGCCATGTCCAGAGTCGGGGGCGGGACCGCTATTACAGTGAAGTGCGCTATCGGCATAAAAAAGGGCATATCGTTTGGGTGATCTGTGCGGGTCGAGTGGTGGAGTGGGGAGAAGATGGCATGGCCCGGCGAATGGTGGGTTGTCATATCGATATTACCGAGCGTAAAAAAATGGAAGAGGCCTTACGCCTTTCCATGCAGGCGGCGGATGCCGCGAATCGCGCCAAAAGTGAATTCCTGGCCAATATGAGCCATGAAATCCGCACCCCGATGAATGGCATTATCGGGATGACGGATCTTTTGGAGGACAGTTCTCTGGACAATCTTCAGAGATCGTATCTGGAGGTGATTCGCAGCAGTGGGGAAAATCTCCTCGGTCTGATTAATGATATTCTCGATCTCTCCAAAATTGAAGCGGGGCAGTTGAGTTTGGCGGAGAAACCTTTTGTTCTGGTTGATTTACTGGAGCCTGTTATCCATGCCCACGCCCTGGAGGCTCAGGAAAAGGGCATCGGCCTTCACTTAATTCTGGATCCCGGTTTGCCAACGATCGTCAAGGGTGACTCTGCCCGTTTACGACAAATCCTCAACAATTTGCTGGCTAATGCGATCAAGTTTACCGACTCCGGTGAAGTGGTCTTGCGGGTTGGGCCGGAGGGCCCGGCAAAGGGGGCCTCGTCGGAGCAAATCCTTTTCGCGGTTGAGGATTCGGGCATTGGGATAAGGGTTGCCGATCAGAAAAAAATCTTTCACCGGTTTTCCCAGGTGGACGGATCCATCACGCGCCGGCATGGAGGGACGGGCTTGGGGCTGGTGATCTCCAAATACCTGGCGGAGTTGATGCAAGGGGAAATTTCCCTGGAGAGCGAGGAAGGTCGGGGTTCCACCTTCGCGGTACGAATTCCTTTTGCCCAGGAGACAACGGCGTCGTCGCCAGTCGAATCCGGGAGTCTGCGGATTCTCTTGCTAACCGATCATCCTGCCGCCCGCGAGGCGTTAGGACCTTTTTTACGTCATTTGGGGTTTGGGGTCAAAGAAAGTGAGGATCCCGCGGAAGGGCGTTGCCTATGGCAGGGGTCAAAGGAGGAGCGTCCCCCTTATGATTTAGGGATCGTGGTGGCCTCGAATCCCCAAAATGGGACTTTCGCTCTCCTTGACGAATGCTTGGAACGAGAGCAGCAGCTTGGGTGTCCGGTTTTGCTTCTGGTAACTGTAGGCAATGATTTGGCCAGAAGGCAAAGTCTTTCGGCGGCCCTGTCGCTGTCGGTGGGGCTCTACCCACCCCGCCGAAAAGCCTTGAGGGAGTATTTACGTTCGCTGAAAAAAAGCAATCCAGAGGCTGAATTGCTCAAATTATCGGAATCATCAACAGGGAGAAAGCCCCCCCCACACCCCCGAAAAGAGAAAATTCTGTTGGTGGACGACCACGCGATGAATCAAATGGTGGCGCGGCGTTTGCTGCAGAAGTTGGGCTTCGAGCCGGAGGTCGCGGAGGAAGGGGAAGCCGCCTTGGAACGATTGGCCCAGGAGAATTTCTCGCTGGTCCTGATGGATGTGCAAATGCCCGGTATGGATGGATTGACCGCCACGCGGGAAATTCGGGTGCGGTCAATACTTTCGCCGAAGGGCTCGCCGATCCCCATAGTGGGGGTTACTGCGGGTGCCATGGAGGAGGACCGGCAGAAGTGTTTGGCCGCGGGGATGGACGATTATTTATCCAAACCTATTACCGCCGGTTCCCTCCGGGCCTTGATAGAGCGGTGGTTGCCGGAGCAATAAATATTTTTTCTACCGCTTCGGTAAACTCATTTCCACAGGGACATCAGGGCTTTGCCCAAAAGGGATTGAAAGTTTATGTTTCCTTTTCCGCTTCTTGTTGCTCTTTGGCCTTTTCTTCGAAGGTGGAAGACTCCTTGCCAATCCCGTGGCGTTCCATTTTCTCCTGGGACTGTTTCACCTTGTAGGCCAGATCGTTTTCGAGTGCGTTTTTACGGTCTTTGACCGCTTTGACAATGGCCTCGGTGTCATCGAAATTGCGGCGCACCAAAACGAGGAATTCGGCGGGGTGCATATCGATCGACTTGAGAAAACGGCGATCGCCGCCACAGCAATACATGAGCGTGGAAGGCATTTCTCCTTTGAGTTTGGCCCGGGCCTTTTCAATGATTCGCGGCAACCAGGCAATGCCTTCGGCTTCGTCATCTTTGGCCGGGAGGTCTTCCTCGCGAACGGTAGTGGTGGAATATTGACCATCCTGTTCGTAGAGGAAGTAGTTTTTGCGTTCGGCTTGAATCAGCAAAAAGGTGCTGAAATCGGGCTCCTGGGAGGAACAGTAATCTTCCGCGTAATCGTAAAAGTCGATCGGCGCGGCCCCGATGGAACGGATAAATTCCAGCTCCTGGCCATCGAAGTAAGTGCTGACGTTGCGTCCCCCCTGATGGTAGAGGTCGACGGCTTTTTCACAAATTTTGAAGAAGGTTTCCTGATAATTATAAGTAGGCATGGAAGGTATTCTAGCAAGCTCCGGAGGGAGCGCAAAAAAAATCTATTTTTTTCGGCCCCGTGATTTCCGGGATCGTTTGCTGGAGGGCACCTGATCGGCTAAGCGGAAATCGATTTGCCGCTTAAAACGGTCCACCCGCTCGGTGATAACGGTGATCTCATCGCCGATCTGAAACTTTCTTTTGCGTCGTCGTCCCACCAGAGAGGTGCCGTTGCCATCCAAATGATAGAGATCATCCTGCATCGTGGAAACATGAACCAGCCCAAAGGCCTGGGAGACGGTCAGTTCAACGAACATGCCATGATTGCGGAGGTCTGTGATTACGGCGTTAAACTCGGTTTTTTTCTTCTTGGTGGTTTCTCTTTCAAAAAACTCCAGCAACTTGATTTTTACGTGTTCACGCTCCGCTTCGGTACTGTTTTGTTCGGTTCGGGAAATGTGTTCGGCGGCTCCCTCAAGATCGCCTTGAGAGGGTAGGCGGGGAGGGCGGCTTACGTTTTGCCCTGGTTTCTGGCCTGTCGTTTTGGCGAGAAAATTCTCGAAGCACCGGTGCACGATCAGATCGGCGTAGCGGCGAATGGGGGAGGTGAAGTGCAGGTAATTCTTGAGATTAAGCCCGTAATGGCCTTCCGGATGTGCTCGGTAGCGGGCTTGCTGGAGGCTACGCAAAAAGGCAATGCGAAGGGTGTAGCTGTTGGCGTGTTCGCGGATCAGGCGCAAGGCCTTGGTCACCTCCGGGCGCTTGGTGAGATCTCCGACCTTGATCCCTTGCACCGCGAGGTAATCCCGGAGTTCGACCAGTTTTTCCTCCACCGGCTCGGGGTGAACCCGGAAGATGCTGGGAATTTGCGCCCGGCGGAATTCCCGCCCCACGGTTTCGTTGGCCAAAAGCATGAATTCTTCGACCAACTGATGGCTCTCGTCGGAAAAATCCTGCTCAATGCGGTCCGCCCAGCCCTTTTCGTCCACGTAAATATTTACCTCGGCCATATCGAGATCAAGGCTTCCGTTTTTCATCCTTTCCCGCCGCAGGCGTGAGCCAATGCTCCATAAACCCCGAATGTCCTTCTGTAGAGCCGACAGTTCCTTCGGCGAGAGGTCTTTGAGAGGCCGTCCGGTGGCCCCGGTTTGGTGAGCACCGGGGAGAGGGACTTTGATGGCCGCGCGGGGGTCATCCTCGCGCAGAAAGGCCAGCGCTTGTTTGTAGGTGAGCCGTTTGTGGCTGCGGATCACCGATTGGTGGAATTGGTGATCAAGGGCCTTCCCTTTTTGGTCGAAGGTGACAAAGACCGATTTGGTCAGGCGATCCTCGCCTTCGACCAGACTGCAAAGGCCGTTGGAGAGAGCGAAAGGCAACATGGGAATGACCTTGCCCACCAGGTAAGTAGAGTTTCCGCGGCGGCGGGCGTCTTTATCAAGGGCTGTGCCGGGACGGACATAGGCGGAAACATCGGCAATATGAATGCCCACCCGAATTTTTCCGTCCGCCAGCTTTTCGTAGGACAAGGCGTCGTCGAAATCCTTGGAATCATCGGGGTCGATGGTGAAAATTCGCGTTTGCCGGAGGTCCAAACGGCCGCGCAGACTGCTTTTGTCGACGGTTTCAGGCAGGGCCTTGACTTGCTTCTGTACAGCGGCCGGAAATTCTTCCCGAAGATCGAATTTGTGCAATAACGCCGAGAGTTCGGCGCCGGGTTCATTGCTTTTGCCCAGAACCTTGAGGATCTTTCCCTCCGGGTTGATGTGTCGCTGCTTCCATTCGTGGAGTTGTACCAAAACCTTGTCACCGGTTTGCGGGGAGGGCGAAAGGTCCGCCTGGCCGGGGTCGGGTACATAGATGTCCTGGATGATGCGGGGATCATCGGGAACCACGTAGTAAAAATGGTGGCTTTTTTGCAGGGTGCCGGTGATTTCCGTGCGATGGCGCTCGAGGATCCGAATGACCCGTCCCCAGGGAGCTTCGTCCTTGGCCCGGTCCTTTTTTTGGCGATTGAATCGTCGTTGTCGCCGGGGCCCTTCCGAGTAGCGCACCAAAACGCGGTCTTTGTGGAGAGCGACCCAAGTGTCCTCGGAGGCAATTTGTACCGTTTCCTGGCCATCTTGGGCGAGATGAGAGTCCTTGATTAAAAGAGCCTGGCCACTCTGACGGAAAAGGATTTCCCCGGTGACCAGATTGGCATCCTGAGGAATGATGTAACGGTTTTTTTTGATCCGTGCCAGATAGCCTTTGGCCAGCATTTCCTCGACGTCGCGGCGCAAAGTTTTTTCCTGCGAGGGGGGAAGGTCCATCGCCTCGCGCAATTCGCTTAGACGCAGAGGGACGTATTCCGGATGCTGCATCGTTGCCAGAATTTGATTTTTGTATTTCATAGGGGTCGATTGGAAGGATTGAGCGAAGTTCGGAATAGCTTCAAATTCTAATCTTTAGTATTTGAGGCAATTTAGTAAAAATAAGATTGACTTAGCTCGCTCCGTAGTTGTGCTTAGATCTATGACGGATGAAGCGATAGAAAGCGTCAATGCGAAACTCGAGGATCTCGAGGCAGGGAGACGTATTTTGTGGGCGCGGGACCAGTTTCCGGGAAAGTTGGTCTTAAGTACCAGCTTCGGCGTTCAGAGCGCGGTGATGTTGCATTTGGTCAGTCAGATGGCACCGGACACACCAGTGATTTTTGTCGATACCGGATATCTTTTTCCGGAGACCTACCGCTTTGCGCAGGAATTGCAGGAAAGGTTGTCGCTCAATTTGCATAAATATGTTCCTCGGCAAACCGCAGCCGAACAGGAGGCGCTGTATGGAAAGCTCTGGGAACAGGGGGTGCGGGGACTGGAGAAATACAATTTCATCAACAAAGTCGAACCAATGAACCGCGCCCTGCAGGAGTTGGGCGCCGAAGCCTGGTTGGCTGGTTTGCGCCGTTCACAGGCCTCGACCAGACAAGATCTGGGAGTGGTGCAGCGGCAAAACAAAATGCTCAAGATCCATCCCATTATCGATTGGTCGGACCGGCAGATCTACCATTATCTGAAGGCCAACGATCTTCCGTATCATCCCCTTTGGGAAAAGAATTATGTCTCGGTCGGGGATTGGCATTCCTCCAAACCTCTGGAAGCGGGGGAGAGTGCCGAATCAACCCGCTTTAACGGGATGAAACGGGAGTGCGGCCTACACGAGTTGTCCGGGCAGGTGGATTTCCAGATTTAAAATTTCCGGCGCTTCCCTGAACGCCATGCTTTGGAAAGCGGCCGCGTGGTGTGGTGAGGCGCGTTTTACGTGCCTGGTTTGAAGTACTCCGCGCAGGGACACCAGGTCCCCGCTTGGGAGTCTGCCGCGATCGGGGGCCCCGCTTGGGAGTCTGCCGCGATCGGGGGCCCCGCTTGGGAGTCTGCCGCGATCGGGGGCCCCGCTTGGGGCAAAAAGCGATCGGGGGCCTTGGCCCCTGATCGCAATACTCCGGGAAACGGAAATGTCGCCCCTTTTCGACAGCGAGCGGGGACTTCATGTCCCTGCGCGCAACACTCCTGAGGCCTCTGAACCCCTGATCTCACACCAGAAATCGGATGTTCAGCGCTGCATTCTACAGCCAAAAGCCGGAATTTGCCTTCGCGGCGGAATTTTTGTTGAAAGCTCCGAAAGGATGGGTCAGGGTAATTTAGTGGCCGGGTCCTATGCGATGACGGGCAGGCAAACTCCGCCAGGACCGGAAGGTAGCAACGGTAGTCATGTCCCGCAGGCGCCGTAGGGTGCCTGGCCACACTTTTTTCTATGGAACAAGCATATCAGGTCATTGCGCGTAAATGGCGTCCCCAGGTTTTTGAAGACGTGGTCGGGCAGGAGCATATTGTCCGGACCCTGCAAAACGCCATTGAGCGGAATCGCATCGCCCATGCATATCTTCTGGTAGGGCCACGGGGAACCGGAAAGACGACTACGGCGAGAATTTTTGCCAAAGCCCTGAATTGCGAAAAGGGGCCCACTGTTCGGCCCTGCAATGAATGCCCTTCCTGTAAAGCAATTACCAACGGAAGCTCAATGGATGTGTTGGAAATCGACGGAGCTTCCAACAATTCGGTCGATCAGATCCGCGATTTGCGGGACGATGTGCGCTATGCACCCTCACAGGGAAATTTCAAGATCTACATCATCGACGAGGTGCATATGCTTTCCTCGGCTGCGTTCAACGCCCTTCTGAAAACCTTGGAAGAACCGCCGGCTCATGTGAAATTCATTTTCGCCACCACCGAGGCGCATAAGGTTTTGCCGACCATTGTTTCCCGTTGCCAGCGCTTCGAACTGAAACCCATTGCTGCTACCCTGATCGCCGAACGTCTGCAACACATTGCTGAAGCGGAGAATATCAAGGTTGAACCCGCAGCTCTGGAAGGAATTTCCCGCTTGGCCTCCGGGGGGATGCGCGATGCCCAATCGACCCTTGACCAGATGATCGCCTTTTGTGGTGAAGAAATCACCGCGCAGGATGTCGAGGATGTCTATGGTCTTCTATCCGCCGAGCGGATCGCTCACTTGCGCGACGCGATTCTCCAGGGCGATGAGCAAACCATTCTTGATTCCGTCGATGCCCTGGATTCCGAAGGCCGGGATTTTTTCCGCGCCTTGCAGGATATTCAGCAAGACTTTTCCGGACTTTTGGTAGAAGCGGTGAAAAGCCCTTCCGCGAAGGTGAGTTCGGCTCAGGTAACGCAAATTCTTTCGACCTTGCGGGAAGCCGAGAAAACCTTGCTCTTCGGGCTGTCGCAGAAAGTGAATTTCAGTATCGCTCTACTCAACGCGGCGGAAGCGGCCAAATCCCGTTCGCTGGACGGGATTATCAGAGAGGTCAGCAGCCTGATCAAGCAGTTGCCGGAGGAGGAAAAAAAAAAAGCCCCTGAATCCGCAGTCCGCCTAGAGCCGGAGCAGCCTTCTTCTTCCAAAGCTTTGCCCGCGGCGAGGAGTGGTCGCTTAACCCGCCCGGAAACCTTCGCCGATCCGAAGTCTCCCTCTCCGTCCCCTTCTGCGAAAAGAGATCACGAAACCATTTCGGAGAAGCCCCCCGCCGTAGAAAAAGAGGCTTCCGCCGAATCCCCAGTGCTTGGTAAAACCTGCTCCGAGGAGGAAGAGGAGCAATGGAACCGGGCCCAAGAGTACGCCGACCAGCAAGAGTGGGCGGACCAGGATGATGTCCCCGTCGAATTGCCCGAGGGGGCCGATGCATCCTGGCAAAATTTTGCCTCCGCCCACGAGGCCGCCTTACAATCTTTAGAGGAAGCCATTGAGAAGGTTCCTGAATCAAACCGCAAAGCTATGGAAGAGTTCCTGAAAGGTAAATTTCTAACCGTTAAAACGATTGACCGAAAGGAACTCAAATGAGCCTTCCCGACGTTAACGATTCCCCGTCTGACGAGGCGGTTCAGGACATTCTGGTGCCTCCGGAGGCTGCGGGAACCCGCGTGGATCAATTTCTGACCAAGCATTTGCCTGACCTCAGCCGGGTGCGGGTGCAAAGTCTCTTGCGCGGAGGGCATATTTTGCTGAACGGGCAAACCCTGGAAAAAAAGACCAAGCTGAAGGGCGGGGAAATCCTTTCGGTGGACATTCCTCCACTGGAAAAGATGAATCTCGAGCCCGTGGATTTTCCGCTGGAAATTCTCTATGAGGATGAGGACTTTCTCGCCTTGAACAAACCGGCGGGGATGATTGTTCACCCAGGCAATGGGGTGGGCCATGAGACAACCCTGGTGCATGCCCTGTTGGCTCATTGTGCTGGTGCACTGAGCGGGATCGGCGGAGTGGAGCGTCCGGGAATCGTCCACCGCCTCGATAAGGAGACCAGCGGCGTGATGGTGGTCGCCAAGAAGGATACCGCCCATCGGGCGCTGGCCGAGGCCTTTGCCGACCGGGATCTGGAAAAGCGCTACGAAGCCCTGGTTATGGGGGTGCCGCATCTTCTTTCCGGGGTCTGTTCCGGGCCCATTGGGCGGCATTCGGTGCATCGGCACAAGATGGCCGTAGTCGAGCCCGAGGCTGGCAAAGAGGCGCGTACGGACTGGAAACTTCTGGAGCCTTACGGTAAACTGGCCAGCCGTTTGGGTTTCCGCCTGCACAGTGGTCGGACCCACCAAATACGGGTGCATTCCTCCGAACTGGGCCATCCTCTTCTGGGGGACCGAACCTATGGGTTCAATTCCGGCCAGTTCGGCGGGCCAACCATCCCCCGGGTAATGCTACACAGCCGCCAACTCATTTTAACCCACCCGCGAACCAGGAAAACGCTCGAATTGGTGGCCCCTTATCCAACAGACTGGCAGGAAACGATCGGGAAAATAAAAGGCGCAGCATGACGCAACTCAGAGCAACGCTCCGGCATTTGTGGGTTGTTTCGCTCAACATGTGCTGAAGGGTCGGCATATCGGGAATGGAGGCCGGGTCAGCTCTTCAATGTAATTCGTCATATTGATTTTCTGCGCATGGTGCCAAAGGAGACTTTTTCTCAGGTCTTTTCCCTTGCCAGAGCTAAGGGATGAGGCCAATTTTTTATGTATACATACACGACTCAATTGGCTTCTGGACAATTGATTGTGCCCCACCCCCGACAACAAATGAAACTAGCAGAAGTTCTTAAGGAAGCTGATTCACTAACTGCGTCTCCACGAATTTTGATTCGCTTGAAGGAGGTTCTCTCTGACGCGAATTCCTCGCCGTCTGACATCGTGGCGCTACTGAAAGTCGATTCCAATCTTACGGGTCGGGTATTGGCTCAATCGAATAGTGCTTACTACTCGGGATCAACCTCCCCACGCAGCTTGGGCGAGGCTATTAACCGGCTTGGGTTTCGACAGATTTACAGCGTCGTGGCACAGGCTGCTGCTGCTGATTTCATGGCCAAAAACCTTTCCGCCTATAATTTGACGGCCGATCAAATGTTTGAAGAAGCTCTCGCTACGGCCACCCTTATGACTCAGTTTGGACGACGATCCTCCTTAATTAAGGAGGATGAAGATATGCTTTACTTGATAGGTTTGCTTCACGGTATTGGGAAGGTTATTATCAATAATTGTCTGTTGCGCCAAGGCTTTGGCAAGTCGGGTTACGAAAAGATGCCCCAACTAACCCCCGCCAGAGAGAAATCTTTGTATGGTTTTACTTATGCAGATGCTGGTTCCGCCCTGTTGTCAAATTGGCAGTTTTCCAAAGATATCGTTGATGCGGTTCGCTTGCATGTTGAGCCGTTTGAAAAAGGGTATGCTCCTCCTATGGCCTTCGCCCTTTGTCTCTCCATTCGATTAAAAGAAAAGGTCATGGATTCGGTTAATCAAGTTGATTTTTCCTGGCAAGGAGACCCTCGCCTTCTCTCCGAACTAAATATCCAGGGAGGGGAAATTCCCGATTGTGTTCTTGAGGCGATCTCGGTGTACAAGAAACTCTCCAAGCTGGGTTGAAACAGATTCGCACTCAACGAATATCAGTTGTCTTTTCTTCGCGGTGGCGAAAGCTTCCTATGTTAGAGCCCGTCCAAAATCCTGGATTCAGCTGCCCTAAAGGGCTCATTTGAGAGAATAAAGGGACATAAGGGGCAAAATCTTTCATTCTTTCAATTAAATTAAAGATAACAATATTCTGGGAGCCGAATAATCGGGCACCTGCCCGATTATTCGGTTGGCGGCAGGGTGTAGGTATGGGTTGACATGTGAAAAAATATACTATTTGTTGAAAATTATCACCCCTTTCCTCTTTATATGAACTGTTTTCGTCTGCTTGGTTGCCTTTTACGGTATTCGTTGTGTTTACTGGGAGTTTCTTATTTATCGGCTCAGGAATGGCCCGCTTTTGCGGATCGGGTGGAAATTGCCCACAACGGCAGCACCCACGCCTATTGGGTGCCGACCGATGCCTCGGTGGATGAACCGCTGCGGGTGATTGTACGTTTGCGCGGTGCGGGGGGTGGGCTCTCCTATCCCGATCAATTGATGGATGCTTATGCGGCGGATTTGAGTGAAGCGGAGCGTGAACCTCTGGCCAATCCGGCGGGAGATGGCGTTCCCAATTTGCTCAAATACGCCTTGGGTCTGGATCCTCGTGAACGCGCCAGCCGGGAGGCTTTGCCGCAGATGGTTTTGGAAGAGGAAAACGGAGAGACCTATTTAACCCTGCATATTCAACGGAACAGCGATCTGGAGGGGGTTCAGTTGTTGGTCGAGTATTCCGAGGACCTGGCCAATTGGGTCAATGGTTCCCCCGATGTGGAAATTGTAACCGAAACCGCCGGGGAATTGGTTGCGCGGAGTACGCATCCGGTGGGCAGTGAAAAACCCCGCCAGTTTCTGCGGGTGCGGGTGGAGATGTAGGGAGGTCGGAGGTCAGAGGTCAGAGGTCAGAGGTCAGAGATCGGTGGTCGGAGGTCGAAACAAAGGAAGACAATGAGCAAAACAGAGAGAACAGTGGAAGAATTTAACAATCGTCTTGAGAATTATTTGGTGGCCGGGCGGAACACTTGTGTGCCTCAAGTCTATGCTTCGGTGTCCGTGCTGAGCTCTAATGTGAGACTAAGGTGTTACCGGGGCCTCGGGAGTGTTGCGCGCAGGGACATAAAGTCCCCGCTCGCAGTCGAAAAGGGGGCGACATTTCCGTTTTCCGAAGCATTGCGCACCCCGCTGGGGCGGGATTTCGCTGGGGCTCAACAGATAGCGCAAGGCCCCCGTTCGCTTTTTGGCCTCAAGCGGGGACCTTGTGTCCCTGCGCGGAGTGCTTCAAGCCAGGAAGGTAAAGTACGCCCCACCACACCGCGCGGCCGCTTCCGATTCGCTTCGCTCATTTCCCTCTGGCGGGATTTCGCAAGCTCAATTTGTGCGGCTGGCGCGGAACACTCCGACTTCTCGATACGCTTACGACATATTCCAGCTCCGCTGGTGGAAGCAATGACTTTTGACACCTAACTTTATTTCCCTATGAAAAAAATCCTAGCGTCCCTTACTCTCGCCAGTGGTCTTTTGGCTTCGGTGGCTTTTGCTCAACTGGACTATCCCTTTCCGCAAATGGTGCCGGATGAATTTATGGAGCCAGGTTTTTATCGGTCGGTGGATGGGGATGCCTTTCCCTCGGCGATGCGGAATGCCCGGTCAACCTACTCCAGTATGATCGACAATGTGGATCTGGATGCCCTCTTTGAGGAGCGTACCTTCACCGGCAGCCGGGTGTTTCAAATGGAGTCGGGTTCCACGCAAACGCTTGATTATCAAATTATGTATCCTCCGGAAGATGCGGTGGCCCCGCCGGATGGGTTTCCGCTGGTGTTTACCACCTACGGGCGGGGAAGGCTGGCCGAGGCGATGGCACTGGACCATTTTCGGGAAAACCATCCTGCCTATGTGGTGGCCTTTATGCACTCGGAGCGTCCCGGACCGCTGCATTCGCCGCCGATGTTTTATGATTTCGCCCTCCTGTTTCACGAGGTTTTCGATTTTCTTTTTGACGAATACAACATCGATGAAAACCGGGTGTATGGTTCAGGCCACTCCCGCGGCGGGTCCTCAATGACGATTCTGTCTCACGCCAGCCCGGAACGGAAGCTGATCACCGCCGCAGTTCCCTCTGCGGGCGGATTTCAGGATTTGCTCGGGCCCATTGAGGATATCGAGCATATCAAGTGGTTTTCGCTTCAGGGAGCCAGCGATTCGAACAGCAATCCCCGGGGATCTGAGCATGCCTTTGACCAACTGGAAAAAGCCGGGGCGTTGGACAATATCTTCTGGTGGATTGAGGATACTGGTCATAGTCCGCATCGGGTGGGCTGGAATGTGGCGGATATCGTGGAGTGGATGTTCGCCCAGACCAAGGCGGATTTACCGCTGCGTCCGGATGCGGTGCTGGATATAGATGTCACCGACGCCGGAGTGCCGCTGAGTTTTACTGCCGCTGCGTCCGCGTCCACGCCAAGCAACGGGGGGACGATCACCGGTTACACGTGGCAGATGTTCAAGTCGCAGGAGGCTATTGCCGATTACAGCAATCGGTACCTGCATGGATATACGTTGGACACCGGTTTTCAGGATGCGCCGGTTATCGGGACCGGAGCGAGTGTTTCCGAGACTATCGAGGAGCCCGGAACCTATTGGTTGCGGGTGATTGTCGAGGACGATGAAGGCAACCGGCGGGCGGCGACGCAGGAGATCCATGCCCGATCGGTGGAAGCCACTGCGGCCTTTGGCTTTTCCCGGAATCATGAGGCGGCTGGTCAGGCGATTCATTTTGATGCCTCGGAGTCGGTGCCGGAATATGAGGCAACTCTGAGCAGTTTTTCCTGGGATTTTGGCGATGGAAATAGCGCCACGGGTGAAAGCGTCGCACATGCTTTTGCGACGGCGGGGGAATATACGGTGTCCTTGACCGTGACATCTTCCGGGGGAGAAACGCATACGGTGTCGCATCCGGTCACGGTCACGGAAGCGTTTCCGGGTTACCGCTATTTCCGCTTTGTGGGGCTGACCTGTCATCAGACCTATAATTCGCCGACCACACATCGCTTTGCCTTTCGCCTTGGAAGCAGCACCTTTCCGGCGGAACCGATGACGGCCAATGTCTCGCAGGGCATTCCCCTGGACGCGCCCTGGAATGCAGGAACCGTTTGGCGGTG
>JAIUMY010000030.1 GCA_022565335.1 Opitutales bacterium | reverse complement strand
TCCTCGTCGGTCAACTCAATCCCCTCCGCAGCGGGCACTTCCACCAGAATATGGAAGTGATTGGCCATTATACAGTAAGTCAGAACTTTGACCCCTGAAAAGGCCGCCACCTTGTGTAACATTTTGGCAAGAACAGCTTTCTCCTTCTCGCCAAAAATCTTTTCTCCATTCACTGTCCGCGACATCACATGATAAACCGCCGGACAGTCCGTAAAATGTAAGCGTTTGCGTTGCATACCTCCCTAAAAAACAAAAATCCACTAATCGTCAATGTTTAAGTTCAGGAAACTTATATTTTGGCGTTTGTTGGAATGTTAGGTTTTGGTTAAATTTTTGATGTAGCGGCGAAGGGTGCCTTCGGGGTCCCAGCCTTTTTTGTGTGATTGTTCGAGTAAGAAGAAAATTTCCCGGGCCCAGGTTGTTTCTTCGTTGGTGGGTGGTGTTTGGGTCTTTTCCTTCTCGGCAGTAAGTTCTTTCTTGAAAGCTTCACTGAGCAGGGGCTTTTTCTGGTCCACCCGTTTCCAGATTTTGTCGCCAAGGAGCAAGGCTGAAAGAGCGGAGGGAATGTCGTCCCATGGGCCGGGTGGCAGAGTGTTTTCTTTGGCACTCCCCTTCTCGCCCGCTTTAATTTTTTCCCATTCGACTAAAACTGCCGCGGAATCTTGAAGATCCATTTCGCCAAAAACATGGGGATGTCGGCGAACCAATTTCTCATTAATCTCCCGCGCCACATCGGCAAAAGTGAAATGCCCGGCCTCGGAGGCCATTTGCGCATGGAAGACCACTTGCAAAAGCACATCCCCCAATTCCTCCCGCATGTGATCGAAATCGCCGCGGTCGATGGTATCGAGCAATTCCGCAGCTTCCTCCAAAAGGTGCCGGGCCAAACTGACATGATCCTGTTCCCGGTCCCAGGGACAGCCCCCGGGCCCACGCAAAGTAGCCATCGTTTGTAATAGATCTTGAATTTCCTTCATGTCTTTAACGAAAGGGAAAATCCGCGGTCGGGACAACCCCGAATTTGTGCGTTTCATTCCACACGGATTGGTTTCCCGGCGAGGGTCACCTCTTCAAGGGTAGATCCTGATCAGTCAAGCCTCTTTCCGATTCGACAGTACAGCGACCCACCAAGATCCCCAGAGCAATTGCATCGGGTGGTAGAGAAGAAGGGGAAGAAGAATTAAGCCAAACTCCACGGATTCGCCGAAAAGAATGGCCGCCAAGGGGACTCCCACGGCAGCCGATTTCTGGGGCCAACAAAACCACATCGCTACTTTTTCTCCGGCTCTAAAGGAGGACCACCGTTGTCCTATCCCAGCCCATAGATGCAACCAAGCGAAAAGGGTAAACACACCCGCCAAAACCGCGGCCCAGGACGAGATGGAAAGTTCTCCCCATACCCCGGAGAGAACGGAACGGGAAAGGGCAAGATAGAGGATCAGCAGAACACAACTGTGGCTGGTCAAGCGAACGATTTTCTTAAAACCATCGGAAGACGGCGCGAAGACCAGACGCAGAAACTGCCCGATGCCCAGTGGGATAAGCAACTGCCACAGGATTTCTCCGGCCAACTCGGCTCCGCTGCCCATTTGCTCTGGCCCGAATCCGCCGAAAAGAAAAACCAGGGGAACATAAAAAACCCCTGCCAAATTAGTCAGCGCGGCTAAATACAATGCAGGCACTGCCGCCTCGCGCTTGACCAAACCGGAAAAAACCACCGCGGTGGAAACGGTAGTGGGCAGCAAGGCCAGATAGATCAAGCCCGTAAACAGCGCCCCGGGGGAAGAGCCTCCCAGCATCCACCAAAAGCTTCCCAAAACCACAACCGACAGAGGGCTCACAACGAAAATAATGAAAAACGAAACACTATAAAAACGCCCTTGCCGGACCCCGGCCAGCAACTCTCTGGTCGGAAGAGAAAGCCCTTGCAGGAAAAACAAAATCATCACCGCCACGGTTCCCGGGACAGCTGAGCCCAAAGCGCCTTTTTCGCCCGCTGGCGAAGGCCAAAATGCCGCCAGCGCTACTACGAGCAAAACCGCTCCTAAAAACCCTTGTTGCCGCAAAAATCCGAGCCGTGAACCACGTCCTTTGGCGGAAATCTTTGACGGTTCCGTCATTCCTCCGAAGATATACGTCCCTCTGCCGATCCGGCGATTTCCAAAGAGCTTCGGATCCTTGCCAAGGTTGCAGGTCCGATACCGGAAACTCCAAGAAGATCCTCTGGTGATTGGTAGGGCCTACCCTCAATTATACGAGCCGCCAATGCGGGCCCAATCCCCGGCAACCTCTGCAATTCATCTACCGAAGCCTCGTTCGGGTCAAGAGTCTCCCCTTCGGCCAAAGGCCCAATGCCCAGACTGCGGCGAATATCAGCCCACGCTTTCGCGTCCTCTCGCTCCTCAGCCCGCAAGGCGGCGATTTTTTCGCCATCAGTTAAAGACCAAATGCCCCGTCGCAGGAGCATGGCCTCGACCTCCAGATCATTGAGGATCGCCCGTCTTTCGTCCCGCGACCGCCCTTCGAAATCGCTACGCCCGACCCCATAGGAACGGGCCAATCCCTCCCGCACCAGAAGTTTATCCAAATCCTCTCCCTCGCTAGTGACCACAAAGGCAAAGATCCGTTGCATAACCGAACGCCCCATTGCGTCGGCACCGACGGTGTACGCAGTGAAAGGCTCCGCCAATAACTCCTTTACCCGCTTCGTCGCCTTTTGCCCATAGAGAATGGTATCCGCATGTTCTCCCATACCAAAATAGCGGGTCTGTTCGCGAACCCGTCGGGCCATCGACTCCGTAGCGGCATCGGTCTCCGGACAATCGACAAAATACAAACGCAGATACCAGACTCTATCCCCATCGGTGACCCGAAAGCTATCACCATCGTTGCCGGGATGATCGACCAGCCGGAGATTCTCCAGTAATTGCCACTCCGAGGCACCTGCCATAACGGTCAGACAAAGGCTCAAGATCACCCCACGAAGAAAAACAAACATAACGCTATTTATATACCTTATTTTCTTCTTCGGGCAAGACCAATGAAGAAGGGAAAACCTTACGAGAAGACCCCGGAGCGGACACTCTTACCGCAAAACAAAGGGTTATCCTCTAAAAGTGAACGCCCACTGGTTGCAAAACGGCTTGATAACAGTTTGTCGCAACACCAGACACGGGGCGGGTTCTTTGAGATTGAACTTTGGACTCCACCACCCTTGAACGAGAGGATAAGTCTGCCCCTTGACGATCTCCCAGTCCACCTTTCCCGATGGATCGCGCAAGCGGACCTCCAGAACAGTATCGTCATGGGAAACCTGCCAAAGAACACCCGCCCCTTCATCCTTCCCCTTGATCTGGCAGTGTGGATGGAAATGCCAAAGAGTCGTGACCTCCCGGCGACCAAAAAGCACCAAATAGTCTTCAATGCACCATCCCAAATCAGTTTGAAAACCGACTTCGCGACGCCAGTCCGCAATCTTCCGCGACCAGGCGGAGGTGAAAAAGGTTTCGCCTTGCGCCCGATGCCCCTCCTCCGTCTTGACCATAGCAGGTTTCTTGGGCAAGCTCCGCCGTTCCCGCCCCGGCTGCCGGGCACCACGCCCGTCGACCATAATCACATTGTGTCCCGCAGGACCGGCGAAATACCGGCGCCAAGATCCCGGCTTGTAAGTATAGCGCCCATTGTCGAGCAAAAAATCGGCTTCGCCACTTGAACAGGTAAAGGAGAGAAAGTCCTCATGCGCATGGTCGGTTCCCGCCGGGCCGGAATCAAAAAACCCCCAATGAGGCTCTTTCTCTCCCCGGAAAACGGTATGCCCGGCCCAAGGGAAATGGGTGGTTTGACGGGACTCTTTGCCAATATGAGCCGGAGCCTCCAAGGCAAGAACTGAGGAAAGGGCTTCTTCGTCGGTATCATTGTTTAAGGGGTTTTTCCCGTTGGGCTTCAGCACTTGGTGTAAATACCCCCACAGAGCTTCAGCCTTTTGCTGCCAATAGGTCTGTTCTGCTTTCTCCTGCCTCTTTTCCAACAACTGGCAGAACCGGTTTACATTACGGGAAATGATACGGTGGTAATGCGAAGAAAGCTCCTTGTAGGACCCATCCGGATAAATTTGACGTTCCAAGGAACGGCTCAATTTTCGCACCGCAAAATCCGCCCATTTTACCGCTTCCGAGTCATCCTCGAAAAACAAACTCACTTCGAGCAAAGCCAACATCTCCGTTATCAGATGATTCCCCCGCCAGGCATGATGTCGCCGCAAAAACCGGGCATGTGCCCGCAGGGAGGAGCGAAGTGTTTCGGGCCAAGGGGCGGGAAGCGAACTTAGGCCACCAGGTGATGACCCGGCCAACAAGGGCAGGAAACTTTCCGAAGCCCGCCTGGCGACCTCCAGAGGTCTCCAGGCGACCGAGCGCATGAAAAAATTCGGACAAGGGTTTTGGCACAGCCAGTCCGCCAAAGTATCGGTCAGAAGGTTCAGATAACGAGAGTCTCCACTCTCCTTCCAAGCCTTCTGCAGGGAAGGCAACCAGGCCAGGCGATTGAGCATCAAAGGCCACTCCCGGTCACTGTTTGGTCCCCGCCAATGCCAGTCCAAGCCACCATTCGGCCGACGCTTTTGCGTCACGCGTACCTGCTGGAATTGAAAAACCCCTTCCAACGCATCCTCCGCCTGTTTGGCCCAAGGCGGCTTCTTAGGGTTCGATGCCAAGGCTCACTCCTTTCCGACGAACAACCAAAGGGCAATTGGCTCCTGCACTAACCAAAGCAAACATACGGTAAGCAGGGTCACCAAAGGACCGGCAAAATTTTGTCTTAAAAAATCTCCCCAATGGGCAGGGTCAAAGGCATCGTACAGCTGCCACAACCTGGCAAGAACCAATCCTGCCGCACAAAGTCCGGCGGCAAAAAGCAATAGACGAAGAAGAAGAATTAAAGTAAACATAAATTAAGTAGCGAAGCCCCTCTCCGCCCTGACAAAAGTACCTGAAAAAAATCACATCTGGGAAATTTTCTAAAACTGAGGGTTAAAGAGCAAGGTCTGACTGAAGGAAATCGTAGGCAACACGATCCCATGTGCGGTTCATCGCGTAAGCTTTTGCCTTTTGCCCGAGGGTCAGCCGGAACGTCGAATCGGTAAAAAGTCGTTCCAAGGCATCGCGGATTTCCGTCACCTTTCCTTCTTCGACCAAAACCCCGGTTTGCCCATCAAGGACCGCATCGGCTACCCCGCCGGAACGAGCCGCGAGGGACGGCAAGGCAAAGCATCCGGCTTCGAGATAAACCAGCCCGAACCCCTCCACACTATGACGATGCCGGCGACTGGTCATTACAAAAAGATCCGCCCGGCCATACTCTTCCCAAAGGGCTTGTTCTTCCAAAGGTCCGGTAAATTCGACCGTTACGCCCGACGCCCTGGCAAGATTTTTCAAGGCTTGCAAGTAAGACTTTCTCCGCCCTCCCCCAACGATTCGGTAAACAATATTTTGCCGAAATTCGACGGGCAAAAGAGAAAGTGCCTGCAAAACCAAGTCCTGTCCCTTTCGGGGATGAATCCTTGCCACCGTAAGAATTTGCCAGGGAGGGCCTTGTTTTTTTTTCGTAGCAGTATACGTCTGGCCAGCTTCCATGATTTTAACGGAAGGGCCAATCGGCAAAACCCGCACCTTGTTTTTGCCCTTGGGGAAGTGCGAACGGATTAAATCTTGATTGAAACTTGATACGGTCCCCACTTGAGTCGCTCGTGTCAGGCAAAATTCCAGAGGCCATTTCCACAAAGGGTTTTTCCGCCCCCGCAGAATTTCTGAACCATGCAGAATGAGCCACAGCCGATGAAGCGGACAAGGGGCTTTACGAAAGGCTATAAAATACGCCCGCATTGGACCCGGCTCGGCAATAATAACCACCGCATTGGGTCGTCCGGGAAGGTCTGAGCGAAGAGCTTTGGCCATTCCCCAAGTTGCACGAACACCATGGTCCGCTGGAATGGGTAAGGGCCGCAACTGGCACCCAGCTGCCGCCAAAGGGGCCGGAAGTTTTGCGCCCATAGACCCCCATATCTCTACCCGGCACCCTTTTCGGATCAGGGCCGAAGCCAATTCCTGACAAAACGTGGCAATCCCCCCTTGGAGGGGATAAAACTCATGCGTAAGCAAAATGATCTCTGGTTGTACGGATTCCACCACTGGGTTTATCTTGGAATATCAGGCTAAAAAAGAAACCATAAACTGTTCGGAGCCCGGCACTTTCCTTGCGGATCAATCTTTTTTCGTTGTATTTTGGGCAAGATGGTCAAAATTCTGAGGGGAACCATGAACAAACACCGAAAAGGCATACTCCTCGCAGGCGGTTCAGGATCCCGATTGTATCCATTAACCGTTCCCACCAGCAAGCAACTGATGCCGGTGTACGACAAGCCGTTGGTCTACTACCCCCTTTCGGTTCTGATGCTGACCGGGTTGCAGGAGATTTTATTGATCAGCACGCCGGAAGACCTGCCCTCTTACCGGAAACTCCTCGGCGATGGCAGCACCTGGGGTCTCTCCATTTCCTACGCCGAGCAGCCAAGCCCGGATGGTTTGGCACAGGCCTTGTTAATTGCCGAGGACTTCCTTGCTGGGCACCCCAGCTGCCTCATTCTCGGAGATAACATTTTTTACGGGCACGATTTCACCGCTTGTCTGAGCAAGGCGAACGAAAACGAAAAAGGGGCGACCATCTTTGGTTACCACGTGTCGAATCCCTCCGCTTACGGAGTTGTCGAATTTTCTTCCGATGGCAAAGTTATCGGATTGGTCGAAAAACCAACCCAACCGGTCTCCGAATACGCCGTGCCGGGATTATACTTTTACGACGAAAGGGCCCCGGCCTTGGCCGGGACCCTCTCCCCTTCCTCCAGAGGCGAATTGGAGATCACGGACCTAAACCGTTGTTACCTGAGCGAAGGTTCTCTCCAAGTGGAACTGATTGGCCGGGGCACCGCCTGGTTGGATACGGGCACTCACGATAGCCTTCTTGATGCCGGTAATTTCATCCAATTGGTGGAAAAGCGACAAGGGTTGAAAATTGCGTGCCTGGAGGAGATTGCTCTCGCCAAGGGATGGATTGATAAAGAACAATTGACCAAGCATGTTTCCTCTTTGGGCCAATCGAGTTACCGTCATTACCTGGAAAGTCTTCTGCAAAGTCCCGCCCATTTCCTCAACCAATTGCCAACATGATTACTCTGCTAGGTCATACTGGCTACGTGGGGCAAGCCTACGTTCATTTTTTGAAGAGCCAAAAAATCCCCTACGTCGGGTTGAGTCGGGAGACTTGCAACTACAGCGACCCCGGGACCCTGGCTAACTATTTGAAAAAGGAAAAACCGGATTTCCTCATCAATGCCGCAGGATACACGGGAAAACCCAATGTCGATGCCTGTGAAGACCACCGCACCGATTGTTTGGCCGGGAACGCCATTCTACCCGGAAACATTCAAACCGCTTGCCAGGAAGCGGGCATACCCTGGGGGCATGTTTCCTCGGGATGTATTTTTACCGGTTCGCGCGGGGATGGATCCGGCTTTACCGAAACCGATGTACCAAACTTCACCTTTCGTCAGAACAACTGCAGCTTCTATAGTGGCAGCAAAGCTTTGGGCGAAGAGGTGCTGGGATACGAAGCCCATACGGAGACGGGCCAGCAAGTGTGGAAAAACCGACAACCCGAGGACTTTTATCTCTGGCGGCTGCGTATTCCTTTTAGCGGGGTCGATAGCCCGAGAAATTATCTGAGCAAACTTCTCAACTACCGGACCCTGCTGGAAGCAGAAAACTCCTTATCGCACCTAGAGCACTTTGTCCGCGCAACGTTTCAATGCTGGGAGAAAAAGATTCCCTTCGGGATCTATAACGTCACCAATCCGGGAAAAATCATAACCTCGGAGGTAACGGCATTGATGAAGCAAAAGGGGGTAACGCAAAAAGAATTCGTTTTTTTTGAAAACGAGGAAGTATTTTTGGTCAAAGCTGCCAAAACGCCCCGCTCGAATTGTGTCCTTTCGGCCGATAAAATCCTAGCCGCAGGCATTGAACTCCCTCCGGTCCGAGAAGCCATTGCAGAAGCCCTTGATCAATGGAAACCCCGTAACTGAATTCACGACAATGAAATTTCTCATAACCGGTGGCAGTGGATTCATCGGATCCAATTTCATCCATCATCTCTTCGCCCAGGACGAGGTTGCCATTGAAGAAATCATCAATGTTGACATTCTCTCCTACGCAGGAAATCCGGAGAATTTATCCTTCTACGAGAAAAACCCCAGGTATTGCTTTTATCACACGGACATCGGGCAGACCGAAGATATCGTCCAAATTCTGGATCACCACCAACCTGATGGGGTTTTCAATTTTGCCGCTGAATCCCACGTGGACCGTTCGATCGACTCGCCTGAACCCTTCTTTCGCACGAATGTAATCGGGACTCTGCGCCTTCTGGAAGCCTTTCGGGCTTACCACCGCAAACAATCTCCCGAGCGCCAAAAGGAACTCCGGTTTTTACACATTTCCACTGATGAGGTGTACGGATCCCTGAGCCCCAACGATCCGGCTTTTACGGAAGAAACGCCCTTTGCCCCCAATAGCCCTTATGCAGCCTCCAAGGCCTCCAGCGACCACATTATCCGGGCGGCCCACCACACCTACGGCCTTCCCGTGCTCACGACCAACTGCTCGAATAACTACGGCCCCTACCAATTCCCTGAAAAGCTCATCCCTTTGATGATTTTGAATGCTTTGGAAGGGAAACCTTTACCCATTTATGGAGACGGACAAAACATCCGCGATTGGCTTTATGTGGAAGACCATTGCAGAGCCCTGCGACAAGTCTGGCAAAGAGGCCAAGTGGGGGAGACCTACAATATTGGAGGGAAAAACGAGAAAACCAACATTGAGATTGTGGATACCATCTGCGATTTGCTGGACCAAAAGGCCCCATCGTCCATAGGTCATCGTCACCAAGAGCTCAAAACCTTTGTCGCCGACCGGCCGGGCCATGATAGACGTTATGCGGTGGACACCTCCAAAATTCAAAGGGAATTGGGCTGGTCCCCACGCGAAACCTTTACCTCGGGCATTGAAAAAACCATCCAATGGTACCTCGAACACCGTTCATGGTGTGAAAGAATCACCAGCGGCAAATACCAAAGGCAACGGTTGGGACTTTAACATCTCCGGGATGAAGGTTTCCATTATTATTCCAGTATTAAACCAATGGGCGTTGACGCATGCCTGCTTGCTCACTCTTAAAAAAACCATCCCGCATCAGGTTAGCCGGGAGATCATTGTTTGTGACGGAGGGTCTACCGACGAAACCGAAAAAAAATTGGCCGAAGAGCCTGGGGTTCTCCATCTCAAAGCCCTATCCTCTCCGGCAAGTTTTGCGCAAAACTGCAACCTTGGAGCCCGCCACGCAACCGGCGAATTTCTCGTTTTCCTTAATAACGACACTATTCCCCATCCCCATTGGCTCGAGAGAATGATCACCGTTGCCGAATCCGAAAAAGCGGCCGGTTTGGTTGGTAACGTTCAATGGAACCCGCGCAGAAACTGGTGGGATCATTTTGGCATCGTTTTCGAGCAAAATGGGACACCCCACCACTTCGGTCAGTACTCGAAAAGGGATCTATTTCCTTCCGGTTATGGAGAATGGAGTGCGGTTACCGCAGCCTGTTGTCTCATTCGGCGCTCCCTTTTCCTGGAAAGCGATGGATTTGACGAAATCTACCGCAACGGTTGCGAGGATCTCGATCTGGGCCTCCGCCTTCGACGCCAGGGTTATAGAAACCTGGTCGCTTACGAGAGCCGTATTGATCATCTAAAATGCGCAACGCCGGGACGAAAGGAAAAGAACCGGGAGAACCTTGAGATTTTCCGAAATCGCTGGGCTGCTTCGATTGCCACTGACGAAGCACCACAAGATCGTCGCAGATGTGCGATCACAATTTGGAGGAAATTCCTCAAATTCCCGTGGACCTTATCGGCTGGTCAACTCGCCAAAAACACCCTCCCCCTATTTTGGGCTCCAGCCAGGAAATGCCAAACTCGTTAAGATTTACGACGATAAAGGCGCAATTGGGTAATAAAAGCCCAAAAGAGCCTACAACGTAGAGGCGGAGTCAAAAGCCAAGCCATTGACCATGGTAGCGAACAACCTTCTGCACCACGGTATCATCAACACCTTGAGGAAGTAGGCACAAGGAATGAAATTCCGCCACCCTCTTGACGGAGGGGAAGGACTCCTGCCATTTTTTCCTTAAAACTTCCCCAAAACAATAGTCCAGAGAAGGAACACGGAAGATAAACCTGCCCGTTGTTTGAGCAAGCAGAAAATCCGGGGCCAAGAGATCCAGAAGGGCAGAATCAATATTGCCAGCGGAATGGATAAGGTAAACCTCCCGGAAGAGTCGTGACAAATAGTCCAGAAGGAAATAAGAGGATGACCCGCCAAAAATAAGTAAACTCTGATCGGTAAAAGCTTTTTTCCATCTGGTTATAAGAATCCGCCCAAAATTCTCGACCTGATTATCAAAGAGCAGCGCCTCCGCATACCGGAAATTTTTAAGCCTTTTCTCCTTGGCCCATCGGGGTGGAAAAGAACGAACCCCCAAATCACCAATTTCTGGATTTTCCTGATACTCATCCTGGTCAAAAAAAGAGTGGGGCTGGCCAATCCCGAAAGCATGAGCAATTTTAAGGGCGGCTAATCGAGCTCCGGTGGGATTCCAATGGGTATCAGTTTTTCGGAACACCCGCTCAGAGGACTTTTTCATAAAAGAATAGGCGTCCAGATAGCTCTGGTATTTCTTCCCGATTGAGCGCAACTGGAGCAATGGTCTTACTTCCGCTGAAGGGAAGGGATGGAATTGAGGATAGACATCCTCCTTGGATGGGGTTGCCAAAAATTCTACCTGACGGACTTTAGTCCTTTGGGGTATTTTATCAAATTCCGCCAGATAGTGATCCCATTGCGCCAAATGGTCGAAATCAAGCAGAAGGTTACCCTGGAATTGTTGGACGCTATTATTGGTGTCGTTATCGAGAAATAACCAACCCTTCCTCCCTTCCAATGCGTGAGCCAAAGGACTTACCGAGATACGGCAGAATTCCCGAAAGCCCCACCACGAAGACAAACCAATTCGATTTTGGGAAGCCAATTTCATTCTTCCGGAAAACCTGAAAACACGGGAAAGTTTATCCTCCGGTTGTAGTCTCAATGATGCCACCCCCTCTTCAATATCATTGCAGGAGGAGGCGAGAACCTTTCCTTCTTCATTCTTTATCACGAGTTGCCATGATCCAAAGCGCGGAGCACGAAAAACCCCTTCCACAGGAATTTCCACTCCCCAGACCTCCTCAACAGAGCAAAGCAGGTCAGCCCTCGGTTGAAAAAGCTGGAAGGAACGATTACCCCAAAGCCGAAATCCCCGGCAAATTCGTTGTATCTGGTAAGACATGAAGGTTCTAAGTCAGGGACTCTTCTTTGGCCAAACTTCTTTTCCTCCGACAATGTCGGAATTTTTGCCAGCGTTTTTTTATTTTGCGAAAAACCCGCTTGAAGGCCCTTCCCATGATCCCGCTCTTGGCAGGTGGCAACCACACGGTTATGGTTTTTTGAATTTGATCCGCAGGAAAGGGAAGCCTGGCACTATTAAGCCCGTTTTGGTTATGATGCGAATAATATTCTTCCCCTTTAATTTTCGCCCCGCTCTCACCACAACCTTTGAGTGCCTTGTTTAGGATAAACTCCTCGGTTGATTTAAGAACATAGTGATTTAAACGAATTCCGTCCCAGCAAACCTTTTGGGACAGCCCGAAGGGATGGTCGGGATGCGGTTCCAACTGAGACCCATCCGAATGAATGTACTTCCCCCGATGCAATCCCATTTGGTGAGTATTGATAACATGGGAAACCCTTTCGGGCCGAACAATCGATTTATAATGGTGATTCACCGAAAACTCCTTGGAAGAATGACGGGTAAAACATTCGGTGACCAGGCCTTCGGGTTTGAGGAAATGGCCGGAAGTCCCGTAGCAGCACCAGTTGATACCGACTGCGCTTACTTCATCATCGAGAAAAAGAGATTCAAGAGAATCGCGAAAAGAGCCTCCTTTGCTTTCGGGAAAAAAGAACTCATCAAGATCAATAAGAGCTAAATAGTCTACTTCATCCTCTCGTGCTTTCTGCAGGATCCATGAATAGGCAGGAAAGCATACATTAGCATCCCCGAGGTAGGGAAATTTTTCCTTCCGTATCGGAATGTGTTTGCTGATTGTTCCGATTACCTGCCAACTGTCGTCGGTGCTATCATTATCGAGCAGGTAGAAGGAATCGAAGCCCAAAAGATGGTGATAGGCAATCCATTCGGCTATATACGCTCCCTCATTTTTAAGAATAACGCCAATGGCAAAATGCTTCTTCATAAATTTTTCAGATCCGCAGATTTCTTCTTTTCTTCAATGAAAACTGAAACAGGATTACGAGACCCATCGAGCAGTTCTTGATGTTTGAGCAAAAACTGCAGAGGGTCAAAAAAGAACTCGCCAGCGGCGCAATTATATTCCGGCAAATTATACTTCCGCAAACAGTGCCGGGCTTTTTCGATAAAATTCAGCCAGGGGTAAGCGTAGTCTTCACTGTGAATGTCAGCTGCGAAAAACGGGGCGGCCAAAGCAGTTTGGCGAAGAATACGATCGCTCATTTCCTTGGAAATAAACTCACGAAAGGCAAAAACATATTCTGGGCTAATTGATGTTCCATACACGTTTGGAAAACGGGCTTCGAGGGTTTTCTCTACAAAAGGCTCACCGGCGAGAAATAGACCCAGTTTGCGAAGCCAAAATTGGGGACGTAAACAAAGACCTTCAAAAGGCAAAAACAAAACATTGGGATTATTTCGGTGGGAAATACAGCCCGCAAAATAAGTTAAATAATAGGAGACCAGAATCGGCAAATTTTCCCCTATAAAATCTTCCAAATTCTCATCCCGGGACTCAGTTTGTTCTCTTTTGGCCCTGGAAACAAAGACTGCCCGCGGATCCCGATATATAACGACCGCTTTCTGAACAAATTCGGTCCGGCGCAAAACATCACCCAAACATTTCATATAGGCGGGAGTTTTATCGAAAAAACCCCGGCCGGAAAAATTCGGAAAAGCCCGCTGGGTTAGATCATCGTAAAACGTAAAGAAATCCTTTTGCAGAAAATTGTCACGCTCATCAGAAGGAAGCCCCCATTGTCCTAAAAACCAGTCTGAGTAGGGTTTAATTTTCCCAAATTCGCGGGGAGAAGGAGCGAGCAGGACACCGCATTCAAATCCACTCTCGTAGCCGTTGGCCCTCAAAATGTCGGAAACCAGGGTTGTTCCTCCTCTTTCGAACCCAGCAACAATGAACTCGCAAGGGCTGCGCTCATCCTTACCTGGAAAACCACCTTGGGAGTCAAAGTTTTTTTCTGCCTCTGGTAATTCATCAGACAGAAAGAGCTCCTCATACACATGATGGTGGGGAGGATGTGCGAATGAAAACCCCTCCTGAGATAGAGAAATATTTGGATTGTGCAATGGGTCTTCCATTATGGATCGGCCCCATTTCCATTTCATATATCGCATCTCCAAATCAAAACGCGCCAACTTCTCAGCGGATTCATCTTTGCCTCTCGATTTACTTTCGTGGTGGTACAAACGGGCAAAGGGGGTGTAGATATTACGATAACCCGCCTCACGCACTTTAAGACAAAAATCGACGTCATTAAAAGCGACCGTGAGATAGTTCTCCTCCAGCCCGCCTACTTCTTCATAGACTTTTTTTCTCACCAGCATACAGGCTCCTGTCACGGCTGAGTAGGCGCGCACCAAATTGAGGTGATTGAAATAGCCATAAGCCCCGTCCCGTTTATGTTTTTGCCAATGCCCTGCGACACCACCAACCCCCAAAACAACGCCGGCATGTTGAACCGTGTCATCCGGATAAAGCAGCTTGGCCCCTACACATCCCACTCCATCACGAACACCCTGGCGAACCAACTCACTCAACCAATCGGGGTTTATGACTTCGACATCGTTATTTAAGAGGAGGATAAATTCATCCTCCGTTTGACGGACGGCAAAGTTATTAATGCGAGAATAATTGAAAGGCTCTTTGAAGGGAATGACCTGCACCTTGTCCTGCGGTAAGCTTTGCAGATACGAGATACTTTTCGGGTCCGTTGAATCGTTATCGATAATCAGAATATGGTAATGCTTATAGGTAGTCTTTTCCCAAATGCTATTCAGGCAATTTCGCAAGACTTTATACTGATCTTTGGTGGGAATAATAATGCAAACTTTCGGCTCATCTGCAGGGTCAGCCCACTTGATCCTCCAGTGTCCCCCTTTTACCGGTTGCAATTGGCCCCGCAGTTTATTCCTTCTCAAATAGTCTTCGAGCATTTTACGGGCCGCGGCATGAACATAATCTTTGGCATCTGTTGAAGTAGCAGTAGATCCCGCGATTGCTCGCCAGTGATACAATACTTCGGGAATATGAACAATTTGTCGGGAAGACAATTTCTCAGTTATACGAAGAAAGACATCCCAATCCTGGACTCCTTCAAAGCCTTTACGAAATCCTCCAATCGCCTCCAAAGAAGAACGTCTAAACAAACAGAAATGACATAGGTAATTTTGTCCCAATAACATCTCGGGATTCCAACCCGTTTTGAAATGCGGACTGAACCGTTTTCCATCCTCGTCGACTTTATCTTCATCAGAATAGAAGAACTCGCCCGCTGGATAACGATTCCGGTATTTGACAAATTGGTGCAAAGCATGAGGCCGCAACTCATCATCATGATCGACCAAGCCAATCCATTCCCCCGAAGCCAAACGCAAAGCACTGTTGGTTGCTTCGGAGATATGACCATTCTCTTTGCGGTAGATGATCTTTATACGTTCATCCCGCCGTTCATACTCCTGTAATAATGAAAGAAGCTGTTGGCTTGAAGAGGCATCATCGGCAATACAGAGTTCCCAATTTTCATAGACTTGTTCAAGCACTGAATCAATACACCGGGAGAGAAATTTCACCGGCGTATTATACGTAGGCATGAGCAAGGAGATTTTGGGTTTGATCCGGAAAAACTTTTCCTCCCCACGCCAAAGGGCAATTTTGTCCTGGGTAATTTGATCAAAACGATCAACCCAACCCGAATAATCTTTTCTTAACTGAACCTTGGACAAAGATCTCGAAAACCAGACAAGACGGGAATGGAGAACGACTTCCTCCCCCCGGAAAACCCCTATAACACGAACCAACTTAATTCCATTCCCCATTTGAAAATGGGCTTCGTAGCCAAAATTCACTTCGCTTTTCGGAAGTTCCGAGGCAAATAGTTCAGGATATTTTGATCGGAGATCCAACCTTTGAGAACGCCATGGTTGGATAATCCGACGACCGACTTGTATATAAACTTTATCCAAGGCTTTGCCTGTTTCCCGGTCAAAGCACCAGCCCCGAACGGTCATGACGCCATTCACTTTCTGGAGAATTTTTCGCTCCGGGGAATCAAGTCGTTTTACAAGTGCAGTCACTGCAAAGATTACGCTAATATCATCGAACTGATAGAGACTTCACAATCCTATGACAACCCGTGCACTTAAAGCAACTTGATAGATGATAGTGGAGATTTCACGAGCAAACAAAAAGCGCTTTTCGTCGGGTTTCGGCATAACAATGATTTCATCGCCAGGGTTTAAAGTGGCTCTTCGCCCACGTCCCACCGTGTCAATGAAGCCGTTGGTGCGAATGATTATGATATCCCTTTCGTCAGCATTTTCGGTAAACCCACCGGCTCGTTCGATGTAATGGGACACGCGCTCCCCATCACGAAAGGTCTGGGTATTGGGATACTTGACCTCACCGTGGATATTAACCAGTTCGTTTTTTGAGGGAATATAAATGGTATCCCCATCTCTCAAAGTAAGGTCCATAGCCCGGTCGAGGCTTTCAAATAAAATCTGCCCCCGGGGCTCAACATTTCGGGCGCGCTCAATGAACCCTTGCACAATTTCGGCCTCGATTCTGCGTAGTTGAGCTTCTTCCATTAAAGACGAAGTGGCCCCGACAATACTGCGCTCCAGATTATCCAAGGATTGCTCCAGTAATTCCTTTTGGCGTTTCGCCACCGATTCACGATAAAGATGAAGGGACTCCATGTCTGAATAAGCGGAAGAAACGATCAAATCCACGGCCTCCCGAAACCTCGCCCCCTTTGGTAGGACTTGATAGCCGGGTCCCTCGTGTTCACCGGTAAAATTGATAAGAATATTCTTGGAAACGTGTCTTCCACTCACCCGCACCTGGTCACCGGGACGAAGCATAACTCCCTCCAGTTCGTCCAGAGAACGCACCAGCGTAGATTGATTTCCCCGGGCATACCGCCGAACGGTCACCGCAGTGGCATCGGGATTAGGGGCTGCATACTGAAGAATTCTGGATAAAGGAACATCCTCTCCGGAAAATTCAAAGAGCGCTGAATTGGTTACATTGCCGATTACGGGAACAACATTTCCGCGGGCTTCAACCAGAATAACATCACCATCCTGAAACTGGGTTATGGGTAAGACGCCTTTTTGCAAAAAGTCATATAAATTTACCTGTTTCCGGACTTCATTTTGGCGGATAATCGAAATTTCACGATAACTTCCCCGCTCCGGATCAACCCCCCCTGCCTGGTCGAGGTAATACAGAACTGAATCTGAGGAAAAACCCTGATATAATCCCGGTTTTTGGACAAAGCCACTGACGAAAACCTTCACGGTTTGGGAAGAACGCAGATTCGCATATACTTCGATATTGTCCGAGTAGACTTCACTCACCCGGTTGCTTATCATATTGTTGAGTTCATCATTCCGCACGCCTTGAACCTTAACTGGTCCTACGCGCGGGATAAAAATGTTCCCCTGAGGATCGACCGTTAGTTCAAGAGAGCTCTCCATCGCCCCCCAGATCATCACTTGGACGATATCTCCTACACTGACTTGGTAATGGGGGTTGAAGCCGCTGAAGGACAGGTCACGGAAATCGCCCTGAAAAAGTTGTGACCCGTATATCGGCAAACCCTCGGCGTTGAGTGAAAATGCTTGATATGGTCTTTCCATACGGTCCGTCGAAGGAGTAGCATTTCGGTTGCTGCTTTCCGAATCTTCGGAGGCCCAAAGGTTGCCAGTCAGAATAAACAGAAGAATATAGAAGGGAGTACGTTTCATAGTAAAGATTGGTTTTATACAGTATGGTCCTGCACTGTAGCCCAAACCAGGCGTCCAATGCTGTAGCCAAATAAAATAACTAAAAAGCCGATCAGGAAATGAATCCCCGTCTGTGGGAAAACAGGTTCTTCAGGCAGGTGAGTCGGAGAGATCACTAGAATAAATTTTTCCTGGCGACTTGCTTCCATTTTGGCCTGTTCCGCCATGGCAAAAGAAGCAGCATAGGAGGAAAGCGCCAGTTCTTTTTGTTGCTGAAGATTTTCATATGTGCGCAACAAATCCGCGATATTGTTTTCCCCGGTACCCTCCAAGGCACGCCTTACTTCCTCGTCACGCTGATTTTCCAAAGCCTCCACTTCGCTACGCAAGCGGCGTAACTCGGAGCTGTTTTCCTGCATAAAACTGGATTTTACCCCAATCCGGGACCGGACCTCCACCAAGCGCCGGTCCAAAGAGGAAATGTGATCGAAGCGGGCTGCGATCTCTCGGGCCGGGTCCACCATACCATGTTCCATTTGTAAGGCCAGGACCTCCTGTCGTATAGATTGAACTCTTTCCTCGCTGGCTTGTAGTTCCCGATTGGCGGAGGAGGTTTTGGCATCGACCATTCGACGATTTAGTTCATTGATCCGGCGTTCGCTTTCAGCAAGCACGAAATCGGTCAGTTTCTGAGAAAACTCTGGCGTGAAAGCCCGCACCCGAATAACCACAATACCCGAATCGCTGGAGGTCTGCACCCTTACAACACGGCGAATGTATCGGCGCAAGGCCTCCCTGGTGGGAGCTTCCGAAAGAGTTCGAAAACGATCCTGCCGTGGCTCCGAAAAGTGTTCAACCAGATCCAACTCGTTGGCTGCCTTCTCGGCAAAAGCAGCACTTTCCAAATATTGTTGCAGAATCAAACCCTCCTCGTAGGAAAGTCCGCCCGCGCCCCCCAACAAGGACGCATTTATCCCGGGAATTTGCATCCCACTCCCCTGCCCATTCTCACGTATCACGATTTGGGTTTCGGTTTCGTAGGTGGGCTGGGCAAAAATGGACAAATATCCCAGAAGAAGGGCTGAAGGGACACCGACAAAAATGATCGGACGAAAAAATCTGATTAGGTTCGAATTCATATCAATAAAACATTCCTTAAAAGGTCAAAGAGCGATCCAGGTTTTCCAAGGTGCGGCAAGCCATTTGGTACTTTTTCTCCGGAAAAGAGAGCCCAATTGATGCGGCTTTCCATTCAGCCATAAGAGACTCTTTATACCGACCGAGGGCTGCGAGAAACTTGCCCAACTGAAGGTAAAAGGCAGGGGTTTCAGGATTGGTTTTTAACAAGTTTGCCTGAACATGCAGGGCCGCCTCGGCATGGTTCTGCTCAAAGAGAATTTTAGCTTTCAAGGATTGTGCTTCCGGATTCTCAGGATGGTTGTCCAACAGAATTTCGAGCAATCGTAAGGCTTCCTCGCGGTTTTCCGCAGCCAGATTCTCCTTTGCTTTTTCAGTGAGGTACTGGGGATTTCCCGGGGCGACCCGCCCTAGTTTCTCGAGGGTTTGCTTCTTATCTTCTTTCCTTCCCAATTGTTCGTAAAGAGAGACCAACTGTTGCAAACTGGGCACAAAATCCGGATTGAAGGTTAACGCTTTCAGATGAAACTGAACGGCTTTTTTCAAATCGTTCAACTGGTTGTATACTGTCCCCAGTTGGGCGTAGAAGCCAGCTTTGTTCTCTTCAATACGAAAATTCGGGAGGGCAAGCTTTTGATTGATGGAAAGCAACAAGGCTTCGACCTCTTGCCAAAGACTGTTCATACTTCGAGAGATTTCCACATCATCGAGAAAGAGACCTTGGAGATCCCTTTCCGGACCACTGGCCGCAATGGTTGTAATCTTCGGCTTCTCTGGAAGATAATGGGTAATGGCCTCGTCCAGATCCTCGTAAACCGTCAATTTTCCGTCTTTGATCAAAACCCCGAGGTCGCAGAATCTCCTCAAGTCGGCCATGCTATGAGATACCATTATGACCTTGGAAGACAGGGCCTTGGCTTCAAGAGCCTCTTTAGCCAGCTTTTTAAAATGAGCATCCCCAACCGAAGTGATTTCATCGATCAAAAAATAGTCGAAATCAAAGGCCATGCTAAGCGCAAACCCAAGTCGGCCACTCATGCCGGAGGAGTAAGTCTGAACCGGCTCTTCAAAATAATGCCCGATACCGGAAAGGGTTTTTACCAGTTCGAGTTTTTCCTTGATGACCTCTCGCCCCAAGCCGTAGAGGTTGCAGATCATCCGACAATTTCCCCGACCCGTCATGTGACGGACAAAGCCCCCCTGCAAACCCAGTGGCCAGGAAAAACTTTTATCCGTACGAATCCTTCCCCGGTCAGGATAGTCGATCCCCCCCAAAAGACGCAGAAAGGTCGATTTCCCCGCTCCGTTCGGCCCAATAATCCCAATATTTGCACCTTCGGGAAAATGGAGATCCAAATCCCGAAAGACATAATGTCGCCCGTCTTTCAGCCGATACGACTTGGTCAGTTTTTCGATGGAGATCATTTTATGGTTCCCGAAGTGACGATTTTAAGACGACACAAGCGATACACTACCAGCCCCGTCGTAAGGGAAATCAAAGCTGACCAAAAGAGGAAGTTGAGACTGGCTTCCGGGGAGAGTTGGTACCCCTCAAAAGCCGCATGGCGAAACAATTCAAGCGCATGCAGAAGAGGATTCCAAGTCAGCTTGTCGCGCAATTCCGGAGGAATATCAGCTAACGGAAAAAAGATTCCCGAAATGAAGAAAAAGGGCCTGATCACATTGGGAAGAATCTTTTTTGACTCGTTCCAAAAAGGCCCCAGAACTGTACAAATGAGGCCCATCCCGGCAACAAACATCAGAAAGAGTACGGTGACTCCCAGCAGATAAAGGAAATCGTTCAGGGCGAACTCCATTCCCAAAAGATACAGGCTGGGAAACAAGAGCAAGGCCACAGTGAGGACAATCAGGACCTCCAGAAGAAATCTGGCGGCAAAGATATCCGCGGGCTTTACTCTTTGATAATTAAATAGGCCCACATTCGATTCAACACAGGAAAGGGAGGTGATTTGGACGATTTGGAAGAGAATAAACGGCAATACCCCGGAGGCGAAAAAAACCACTGGATCGATCCCCGCGATGGGGCCAGAGGCAACTTGCATTCGAATAGCGGAAAGAACAGCAATATACAGCAATGGTTCCAATGGAGCCCAAAGATACCCTAGAGAAAAGCGTCCGAAGCGATTGGCCAACTCACGATTAAAGACCCCGAAGATGACCGAGCACTGAATTTGCCATGGGCTTTGCCGCCGAATGGTTACCGGTTTTACGTTTTCCCCATTCATCGGCTGATAAGCTTTTCCAGACGGCTCAGCTTTTTTCGCCATCTTCGCAATTTTTCCACCCGGGCAATGGGTATCCCTTCGAGATCATTCGATTGGTTACCCGCCACGGTTTCCATTTTTTCAAAAAACTGCTGAAAGGCTGGCACAATCTTACCGCCCAGAACAGACTGCAACAAGACCCCCAAATCAGGTTCAATGGCAAATGATTCAGACCGGCTGCCCAAGGCGAATTGCGAACGGATCGCTCCCAATTCGCGCAGGACTTTTAAGCCCTGCCCCACCGAACTACGGCTCATTTTAAGCTTCTCCACACAATCGACGGCAGTCACCGGACGAGGCGAGATAAAGCACAGTCCGTAAATCTGTGCGTAGGAACGGGGGATTCCCAAAGTTTCGGCCAGCATGACCCATGCGGCAATCGTTTCGAGCTCGGCCGAGGTGAGATTTGGACTGTTCGAAAGATTGCTCATTACAATGATTGCAAAAATTTTCGGAATTACGGTAACTGTCAACCATAAAAGCAAGCTTGACAGAAGGCACCGGAGAGAGGCGAGTTAAAGGAGTATGTCTCTCTTCTCACGCAAAACTGATTCTTCCATTCATACCCGCTGCACCGAAGACAAGCTCACGGAAATGCGCCTCAAGTACGCCCCGTTTTATGATGTGTTTCAAAAGCAAGAAGGTTCTCACGTTTGGCTTGGTAAAAAAGAGCTGGTCCTTCTCAGCAGTAATGACTATCTCGGACTGACCGAACACCCGAAAGTTCTGGAGGAAGGCCAAAAGGCTTTGCGCCAATGGGGCTCCTCCTCCACCGGAGCCAGGGTAGCCAATGGTGGGCGGCAATACCACTTACAGTTGGAGGAAAAGCTGGCGGATTTCCTGGGCAAGGAAGCGGTTCATGTCCATTCGACCGGGTACCTGAGTTGTATGTCGGCGATTCAGCCTTTTGCCCAACGGGGGGATTTGATTCTGGTGGACCGCAACGTTCATTCTTCTCTTTGGTCGGGCATCAAAAACACCCCTGCCCGAGTGGAGAAGTTCAGCCACAACAAGCCCTCCTCTCTGGCCAGAGCATTGGAGTATGAGAAACCTGAAATCCCAAAAATGCTCATCTTTGAAGGAGTTTATTCAATGGAAGGGCATATCGCACCCGTTCCTGATTTCCTGGAGGCCGCCAAGGGGCAGAATGTGTTTACGGTAATGGATGATGCCCATGGCTTTGGTGTTTTGGGAAACCAAGGGCGCGGTACGGCCGACCACTTCGGGGTTACCGCCCAACTGGACTTGATTTGTGGCAGCTTGTCCAAGGCTCTGGCAAGCGTAGGAGGATTTGTCGCCGGGGATCGTTGCTTGATTGAATACCTCCGCACCCACTCCAAGCAGACGCTCTTCTCCGCAGCGATAAGCCCCGTTCAAGCCGCTTGTGCAGAGGCTGCTCTGGAGGTTATACAAACGGAACCGGAGCATTTGGAGAAATTATGGCAAAACACCCGGGCCTACCGGAAAATTTTGGAGGACTTCAATCTTGATACGTGGGAAAGCGAAACCCCCGCAATTCCCATTGTCCTGGGAGACAAAGCAAAAGTGTATCATTTTCGCAAGGCATTGATAAAGAAAGGCGTCTTCACGACCATGTCCATTGCCCCTGCGGTACCGCCGGGGAAGGATTTGATTCGCTCTTCGATTTCTGCCCGACACACTGCGGAAGACCTAGACATCATTGCCGACGCCTTCGCTTACGCAGTCAAAAAGGTCCTATGAAGGCGACCGAGTTCCCCGGCATTCCGATGGGCATCAAAATTCTGCTGAACCCAGTGGCGGGCCTTGGTTTGAAAACTTTCCTGCTGTTCGGGGTCCTCTTTCAACTCCAGCAAAGCCTCTATCCATGGCTCTGGCGTCCCGAAGGGCAAAAGCCTGCCGGTTACCCGGTCTTGCACACCCTCCGAGGTGCCCGCCACCCCGGTTGAAAGGATCACCGCCCCACTGGCCATGGCTTCCCCCAAAACATTGGGAAACCCATCCCGATCCCCATCAGCAGCAACTTGTCCGGTGAAAAGATAAAAGTCCGCCCAGTGATGACTGCGCCAAACTTCTTCCATCGGCAATTTCCCGCTCAAAGAGACGTTGCTACTTAACCCTGCCTTACAAATTTTTTCCTGTAGGGAATTCCAAAGGGGGCCGTCTCCAATCAAACGCAGATGAAAGTCCACATCCCTGGCGGCCAGGGCCGAGGCAATATCCAGTAGAAAGTGAAATCCTTTTTTCGGCACCAACCTTCCGACACTGAGCAGGCGCAAAGGTCCTTGCCGGGAAGTCTTTTGGCGGCCTGGAGGGAAGTCGACAAGTCCCCGGCGAATGAGGTGCACTTTTCCCGGATCCGCTCCTCGACGAACCAACTCCGTGGCGCCCGCGTGGGTTGAGGTGCGAATAAATTCGGCCTTTCGCATTTTCGAAAACAAAAGGCAATCCCCTCCCCTTCGGTACATATCATAGGCATGAGCTTCCATGGAAAAAGGAATGCCCGTCAACTTACTCAAGAGCAACGCCGCCGTCGCTGGTCCCGTGGCCCAGACCGCGTGAAAACGATCCGGCGGTCTTTGGCGAAAGGTTGACCAATGGGAAAGGGCAAATCCAATCCCCAGCACTTGCTCCCCGGCGTTGGTCAGGCTTCGGGGAGGGTTAACCATTATACGGCAAAGCCCTTGGCCCGTGAGACCGGGACAAAAAAAGATCATCCGAAGCAACCCCCAAACTGCTTTGATCCAGTCTTTGAACCCCATATGGTAAAGTGGGCAACCAGCAAAGCTTCGCCCTTTTCCCCTGAAAAACGAGTAAAGGCCTAAAGACAACTCATTATTCTGAGCCAGCACCTTGATTTCCCGCTGTAAAAATGTTTCCGAATCTTTGGGAAAAGTGGTAAACAGATAAGCGATTTTTCTCATCAGGGCCTCCCCAAACCATAATACCGGCGAATCATCCGATACAAACAACAATTTGGCAAAAGCCGTTGGCCCAATGGATAAAGGCCTCTTTGCGCCCAAGTTCCGGTTCGCACAATGCCACCCTTCCGCCGCTGCAAGGCGCGCACCAAGGCCAGCGCCGCCTTATCCGGATCAGGGGCCTTCCGGTGGTGAACCTCAAGACGTTCCAGATAGCCTTTCGGCAGAGCCTCCTGCCGGACATTTGCATGACGGATGAAAGGGGTATTGAAATCCCCCGGACGGAAATCAAGTACTCGAAACGGGACTTCATTTTCCAAAGCCAAACTCGTACAGTGCTGACTGAGCGCGGCCTTGGCTAGATTGTAGGTGGAAAAGTAAGGGATCGGAAGTTCAACCGCGAGGGAGGAAACCTGCACCAGGCACCCTTCAACCCCCTCACTTTTACGGTTCGAAAAACTCCGGCCAAAAGCCCGGGCCATCGCCAGGGGAGCAGTGACCAACAAGCGTAGCCCTTTCTCTTCTTGCTCAAGGTCTACCTCCTGCCACGGCTCGATACAGGCTGAGCCCGCATTATTGACCCAAAGGTCTGCGCCAAGAGATTCGATCTCCTCACAAAAGGTCTGTAAGGCCGCCCGGTCACTTAAATCAACGGCACTATGCGACAGACGCGGATGACGGAGATCCGGAGCAGACCGGCTGACCACCTCCACCTCCAACCCAGCCTCCAAAAAACGTCGCACCATGGCTAACCCCAACCCAGAGGAGCCTCCAGTGACCACCGCCTTTCGATGATGCGGCAGGGTCAATCCAGTATGGGAAGGATGGTTAGGCATAAAACCTTTCTAGGCATGCGGCTCGACCACCAAGGATACATTGGCTCCCCCAAAACCGGAGCTGTTGGAAAGGATACATTTCGGAGTTTTATCCAGATTTTCGCGGGGCAAAAAGAGGGAAGGCAACTTGGGGTCAACCTGCAAAAGGTTCGCGGTTCCCGGAGTAAATCCGGCCCGAGCCGCTTGTAAGGATAACACCACCTCCATCGCTCCGGCCATCGATAGAGGGTGCCCCGTCAAAGCTTTGGTGGAAGATACCGGCACCTCGGTGGATCTTTCCCCCAACAACTCGGCAATCGCTTTTCCCTCCGCGATATCACCCACCGGCGTACCCGTCGCATGAGCATTGATATAGTCAATATCATCCCGGCATCGGCTGGCCGAGGCGAGGGCCAATTGCATGGACCGCAAAATCCCTCTTCCTTCCGGATGCGGAATCACCGGGCTATACCCATCGCTAGCCTGGCCCCAGCCAAGAACTTCCCCGAAAATCGGGGCGCCACGCTGAAGAGCCGTATCGGCCTCCTCCAAAATCATCGTTACCGCGCCACCACTTCCCACAAAACCTTTTCGCCGCTGGTCAAACGGGAGACTGGCTTCATCCGGATCGTCCGCGGTTGACAACGCATGCATTCCAGCAAAAGGGAGAACGGCATTCAAATCACCATCCTCTCCGGAAACCACCAGAATTCGCTTTTGCCGGCCTAAGGCAATGGTATCAAAGCCAAAACCAAGAGCGTGGGCACTGGAGGCACATGCCGAAGCAAAACCGCAGGAAGACCCTGTAATTTTGAAATAGGCCCCCAAATTGTAAGATAAGGTTCCAGTCACGGACGAAGCGACGCCCAGTGGATTGGTTCGGCGAACACCATCACGATGCATTTGCTCCAGGTTTTGGTAAAGGCTACTTGTCGAACCGGCAGAAGCCGTAAAGAGCCCGGTACTATCGTCTTCGGCAATATCCTCACGTTGCAGACCCGAAGAAATCAAAGCCTCTTCCGTTGCCTGCAGGGCGTAATAGACATGAGGATTTAGCCCTCGCAAAACCTCTTTGCGATATTTCCGACCGCCCGGATTACTCCAATCCTCGGAATGGCTGCTTTCGGTAGAAAAGCCGGGTATACGAGTCCCCACCGAAACAGTAGAGGTTTTAAAGTTGGCAAACTCGGGCAGAATCATAAACCCATGCTCCTGTTGCGATAGCTTTTGAAGAATCGTGTCGGAATTGTAACCCAGCGGGCATACCAGACCAAATCCGGTAACGAGGACTCTCTTTCGTTCCATGCTCAAGGGGTTTTACTCTTCTTTGCTGAAGGGGAGTTTTTTTCCTGATAGCGCTTCAACAAGTGCTCTTTAACTTCACCCAAGGTCCGCATTTCCTTGAGCTCATCATCGATCAGCGCAATGCCCAAGGCATCCTCAAAATTGATGGCAATCTCAATCATCGAAAGGGAATCCACTCCAAGGTCTTCCATAAACCGAAGGTCATCAGAACCAGAAAGCAAAACATCGTGATAATCCTCATCAATATTTCGCACTAAAATCCCCCGGGCAAAGGTTTCAAAATCGGAGGAGTTGCCATTCTCAAGGAAAGCTATCAAAGCCTCTCTGGTTCCTTCCGGACATCGCCGCAACTCTTCTTCCAATCGATCACTAAACATACCCTTTAAAAAATTTGACTAGACTCGCTTTGGCAACTGTAAAAAGATACCTTACTCACGCCACTTGAAAATTTGTCTAAATCTCCCTCCAGTTCAACGTCGGCTCGAAAAAAAGTCCTCATCCTCTCCTCTTCCACGGGCGGAGGCCACGACATGAGGGCCAGATCCCTGCAACAATGGGTCGCCAAAACCCACCCCGGAACCGTAGAAACGAGACAGTGGCAAGCCCTGGAGGAAAGCTCGCCGCTGGACCGCTTCGGGGTCCACCTCTACAACTGGATTCAAAGACATTGGCCGATTCTCCATCACGGCTATTTTTCCTTTCTCGAAAAAGCGTCTCTCCATAGGCACTCCCTGCGGCCCAAGGCGCGCCTTCGTTACCGCGAAGTGCTGGACGATTTTCAACCGGATGTCCTGATAAGTGTCCACGCTCACTTAAATCACGCCTATTTTGCCGAAGCCAAAGCCTGCCTCGAGAAAGAGATTCCCTGCTACACGTGTTGCGGGGAAATGCACGGAGGCTACGGCTTTAGCCGACATTGGGTAAACCCCAAGGCCAACGGTTTCTTTGCCGCTACCCAAGAATGCGCTCAGGCCGCTCAGGAGCTGGGATTGGCCGCGGAAAAAACCTTCGTCTCCGGATTCTTGCTCAACCCCTCATTTTTTGCCGAAAAACCAAACCGCCGCGATTTGCGGGCCTCCCTCTTTCCCGATCTTCAAGAGACCCCCCTCGTGCTCTTGGGCACCGGAGCCAATGGTGCCAATCAGCACGAAAAAATCCTGCGCGCCCTCGCCCGCCGGAGCAAATCCCCGGGAGTCGTCGCGCTCTGCGGAAAAAACGAAAAAACTCTCCAACGCCTCAAAACATTGATTCCCCGGCTTCACCCCCTGAAAGTGTATCCCATGGGCTACCAGAAGGATTTACAACCGCTGCTCCACGCGGCCGATCTGGCTTTCATCCGTCCCGGGACCGGAACCACCTGCGAAGCGATTATGTCCGGATGCCCGGTATTGTTTAACGGACTGGGCGGCATCATGCCCCAGGAGGGCATTACGCTGAAGTTTTTTCGCAAACGGGGCATCAATACACCCCAAACCCGAAGCATCAGAGATACCGCCGCACAAATCGACTACCTCCTCTACTCGAAGGAAGGCACCAGTCTGCTTGATAACACCCGCCGGGCCTTTGCCGATCTTGCTAAAAATCAAAACCCGGAAGCGCTCATCAACCGAATCCTGCCATGAGTTTACTTTTCGCACCTTTGGAAAAAAAACCGGAGCTTTTGGCAAACCTCTACCTGTATGCGGTCTTACCAGGTTTCTCCGACCTACTGAAGCACTGCCCCTTGGCCCGGGCAAAGCTTGGGCACCATTCGTTTTCCCTGCGCTTACAATCCGGTTCCCTGCAAGCTGATTTGTACTTTTCCAAGGGACGCTGCCGGTTTTTCCGGAATCCCGCCCTTCGACCCCAAATCATTCTCCGCTACCTTTCCCTTTCCCAGTTAAACCACCAATTCAACGGCAAAGGATTCGCCCTCCCCCTTCCCTCACGCGGCGCAACCCGCTTAGGGGACTTACAGGCGTTTTCCGCCCTTGCCGGCCTCTTGCAGGAAGGATTACTCTCTTCCCGGAACCTCATCGAACGCGGTCTGGAATCCTCCCTTGCCCGATCCATTCACATTCGCCTGACCCTCGGCTGTGTCATGGCCGCTGGCGCGGAACTGATCAACAAAGAGACATTCTCCAAAAACCTCTTCGCAACCAGCGGTGACTGGCTCATTGATTTTTCCATTGCCTCCACCGACATGAAAGCCTGGCTTGAACGACGCGGAGGCATCTGCCATTGGGGTCGGGGCGCACCACCCCGTTCACCGGGGGCCTCTCTGGAATTTGCCAGCGAGGCCGCCGCGCTGGAAGCTCTTTCCGGAAATGTTGACACCCTGGCGATGGTCAACCTCCGAACGATTCGCCTACGCGGCCACACCCCCCTACTGGACAAACTGGAACCTGTCTTTGCCCGCATCGACCCCTATCTGAAACCACAATGACTCCCGAGGAACTTCTCCAGAAAGCCTGCGACCTCCTGCCAGGAGGGATTCCCGGACACCAAAACCCGGCCCTGACCGTCCCGGGAACCTTTCCCGCCTTTGCCCGGCGAGCGGAAGGCGCCATTTATGAAGATATCGAAGGCCACCGTTTGATTGATTTCATGTGCGGGTACGGCCCCCTGATCCTCGGAGCGGCCCATCCAGCCGTCGATGAAGCCTTCACTCAAGTCGCCCGGAACGGAAATTGCTTCAATCATCCGACCGAGTGGACGGTCCGCCTTGCGGAAAAATTAGTCTCCCTGATTGATTTCGCCGACTGGGCATTCTTCGGCAAAAACGGAGCGGACATGACCTATTGGGCCACCCGGGTGGCTCGTGAACACACCGGCAAACCTTACCTGATCAAATTCAGCCAAGCCTACCACGGAACAGAAGCTTGGTGCAGCGATGCCTACGCCGGCGCCCTTCCGGAAGAAAAGAAGTACACTCTTATCTGCCCGTGGAATGATCCCCTGGCCCTGGAGAAAATTTTCGCCGAGAAACGCGGCCAAATCGCCGCCGTGATCTCCACTCCATTTGACCATCCGGTGTTCGCCGACCAAAGCTTGCCCGACCCAACCTTCTTGAAAACTATTCGCAACCAATGCGACCAAGAGGGAGCCCTATGGATCCTAGACGATGTTCGCTGCGGCTTCCGCCATCATCTTGGGGGGAGCCACCGGTATTTCAACTGCCAGCCCGACCTTTCCTGCTACTCCAAAGCCCTGGCCAACGGATACGCCCTATCGGCCGCGGTGGGCCGGCAAAGCCTGAAACCGGCCGCCTCACGGGTTTTTGCCACCGGCAGCTTCTGGAATAACCCCGCCCCCATGGCTGCGGCCCTCAAAACCATTGAAATTCTTGAACAAACTGATGGGCCAGCCACGATTCTACAAAAAGGCCAAACATGGGTTGAGGCCTTTCTGGACCTGGGAAAGAAACATGGCGTCCCTCTGGTCTACTCCGGCACCCCGGCGATGCCATTTCTCAGGATTGGCGAGCCCCAATGGGCCGCCCGACAGCAAGACTTTTGCTCCGCCGTATTGCGTGAAGGCGTTTTCCTACACCCCCACCACAATTGGTTCATTGGCCTGCAACACACTGACGCCATTTTAGAGGAATCGCTGACCAAGATAGATCGTGCCCTGAAAAACTTCAGGAATGCCTAAAGCCCTTTCGCTCTCATGCATTCACTCAAAAACGATTCCCCTCACCCTCCCCCACGCTCATTGATTTTCGTTTTGGGGATGCACCGGAGCGGCACCTCCGCCGTTGCCGGCCTCTTTGCCAGAGCAGGAGTCCCCTGGGGCAAACCGCTTTTGCCACCGGCACAGGATAACCCCAAGGGATTTTGGGAACAAACCGGTGTGGTCGGCCTGAATGAACAAATGCTCCATGCCCTGGGATTGACCTGGGACACCCCTCAGTCACTTCCGAAGGATTGGCATAAGACCCTTCGCAACAAAGGGTTCGTCGCCAAAATTCAAGAAGTTCTGACTACCCTATTCCCCCATTATCTGCCCCTTGCCGGAATCAAGGATCCAAGGCTTAGCCGACTTTATCCCATCTGGGCGGAAGCGGCCCGAAAAGAAGGATGGACCCCGATTCCCCTACCCGTTCTCCGGCATCCCGAAGCAACCGCCAAATCGCTGCAAAAGCGGAACGCTCTTACATTGAAAACCGGGCTTTGGCTCTGGTACTTCTATAATCGTGATTTATGGGAAAATTTCGTATCCGAAAAAACCAGACAAATTGATTTCGACACCCTCTTGGCGGAGCCAAAGGCAACCCTGGTGGGCCTTTCCAAAAAGTTGCCTCTCCCCAAAGACATCCTTACAAAATGGAACGAGCCCGCTTTTCTGGAATCAACTTTGCAAAAAAAACTCCGCCACAATCGCCCTTCCAAGGGCAACACCGACGGATCAACCACCTTTCTCACTGAACTTTATTACGATCTTATGGCGGGCAAGACCGAACCCTTCGACCACCACGAGCCTGCCATCACACAACACCTGAAGGGTTTCCTTCATCGACAAAAAACTTTTTCACCTAAGAAGATGAACGATAAAGATCCCCCGGGGGATCTTTATGAACCTTTAGTAGGTTTGGCTTTGCACCTTCCTTCCGAAAATCCGGACCAAGCCAAATTCAATGAAATTTACCTGGCCCCCGGAAGTTGGAGCGAGGCTATCTTTCATATCCCCTTTCCCATTCCACCAGAAGGAATTACCGTACGTCTCTCCATACATTCTCCCCTGGCAACGATCCAAACCCAAACGATAGTTCTTGAATCCGGCTATCCCTCCGGCCTCGAAAGAAAATTTCTCGACCCGGCCACGATCAAACCCCAGGGCCAAAACCAGCGGCTTTCGCGAAACGAATTCCTTCTCCTTTCCCCTGAACAAGGTCTGGAACTGACCTTGCCCGGGAACCCTCTGCCTTGCCCCCAAAGCCAACTGATCCTGCGGGCAAAAATCGATACCGATCCGGACGCCATAAAAAGACCTTTGGCCAGCGCGGTGCAACATACCCGCGACCTGATCGATCAATTGGCGCAGGCCAGGGAAGAGGCAAGAAATGCTCTTGCGCAAAAGGAAGAGATCGAAGAATTGCTCGCTGAGTCAAACCTCTCCAACGATTCGGAGGGGAAGGGTTTTTCAAATTCAAATCAGCCATTGAATGAGCGCCTCGGCTCAGACTTCCGCAAGACCTATTTGCCATCGCCCTTTTGGTCAGGACCTTTTTCCCGCTTCACCAAACTTCATCCCCGCCTAGCTGAATTGCCACTGGGTTTGGGTAAAAATTCCTTACGCAAAGGGCTCGACCTTATCCTCCGCAACAATCTCTTTGATTTCTCCTATTACAGGGAGAAAAATCATGAAGCTATTCCCGCAGGAACAAACCCCTTGTTGCATTATCTCAGCTCCGGTTGGCGGGAAGGTCGGGACCCTTCCCCCGAATTTTCCGTCTCGTCGTATATAAGCCGGTATCCGGATATTGAAAAGAACGAAATCGAGCCCTTTTTACATTATTGGCTGTGGGGTTGGAAAGAAGGCCGTATAGCCCATCCTAAGCAAATTCCTCACACCAAGAAAAGATCGACCCATCTTTCCCACCGACAAACAGAGCCCTCATCCAGGAACATAGATCACAATGCCTCCAAACAAAGAATTCTCTTTATCGTCGGTGAGGATTTTCCCCAGGGACAGGTTTATCGTATCAATCGTATGGCTAACGCCCTCCCCCGGGATTTTTATGAGTCCGATATCCTCCCAGCGGAAAAAATCGATCAAACCACTTTGAGGCCGACTGACTACGATGTTCTTTGGCTGTGGCGCTGCCAATGGACCCAGCCTTTAGGGCAGTGGATTCACTTAGCCAGAGCTCTCGCCATTCCCTTGATCTACGATATCGACGATCTGATGTTTTTGCCGAAAATGGCCAATCCGGAAAAAATCGACGCTATCCGCACGGGAGCACTCAACCCGGACAAGGTTTCCGAACATTTTAAAAGTATCCAAAAAGTTCTCCTCCAAGCCCAAAAAGTAACCGCCCCGACCCGTCCGTTACTCGCCCAGATGAGAGCCTACCGGAAACCCGGGCACCTTATACCCAACTCCTTCTCCTCCGAATGCCTCATTAAAGCCCGCAAAGCCCGGCACCAGGAAAAACCCGATGATGGGATCATTCGCATAGGCTATGCCGGCGGCACCAAAACCCACCAGCGGGACTTTAGAACGATCATTCCCGCATTGGTTGAGATTTTAAAAAAGTATCCACAAACCCGCCTCGTTGTTTTTCCCAATGCTCTTCTGCTGGATGAATTTCCAGAACTGAGGGCCTTTGCCGACCGTATCGAACACCGGGAAATGGTCCCTGTGGAAAATCTGCTCTCCGAATACGCGCGCTTTTCCATCAACCTTGCCCCTCTGGAAACCGGCAACCTTTTCTGCGAGGCGAAAAGTGAGTTGAAATTCTTCGAGGCGGCTCTGGTTCAGGTTCCCACCATCGCCTCTCCCACCATCCCCTATCAGGAAGCCATTCAGTCTGGGGAGAACGGCTTTTTGGCAAAGGATCCCAAAGAGTGGTTCGAGAAACTTCAACAGTTGGTCTCCGACGCAAACTTGCGAAAAAAAATGGGGCAACGCGCCCATCAATCAGTGCTCTGGACCTTTGGTCCCTATCGGCGGCAAATCCTTCTTCGCCAAACCCTCGCGGCCCTGACCCGATCAATTTTCCACCTCTCGCAAACCTTCCTCCCCCAAAGCAAAGATCAATTACCCGGCCTTTATACCCCAAAACCTGCGACCACGCCTGTCCGGACCTTGTTTTCCTCGATCCGACACCTTAACAGCCGCGTCACCGTGGTCCTGCCCTTATACAATTATCGCCAATATGTCATTGAAGCGCTGGAATCACTCAAAGCCCAGACCCTCGGGGACCTTGACCTCATCATTGTCGACGACTCTTCCACCGATGATCCCGTCCCCGTGGTGCGTTCATGGCTGGAAGAGAATGAAAGCCGCTTCGGTTCTACCAAGTTTCTGCAAAACACCAGGAACCGAAAATTGGGCATCACCCGAAACAATGGATTCGATCAAGCCGAAACCGAGTTTATTTTCCCTCTCGACCCCGACAACAACCTCCTCCCCGAATGCTTGGAACGGTGTTTGCAGGGCATTGAAAGTGCAGGAGCCGCCATGGCCTATACCGGCATCGAGTTTTATGGCGATGTCCAAACCGAAGTCGAGAATTTTGACTGGAACCCTCACCTTCTTGCCGCCGGAAATTTTGTCGATGCCATGGCTCTGATACGGAAGGAAGTTTGGATTTCTCTAGGCGGCTATACCTCCTCTAAAGATCTCTTCAGCTGGGAGGATTTTGACTTCTGGTGCAAATTCGCCGAAGCAGGATTACCTGCGCAAAGAATTCCCAAATGCCTTTGCCGTTACCGGGTACATCAAAAATCCATGCTTCGCACGCTTCACAAAGACGAGGAATTCCTAAGAACTCTTTACAAACAAATCGAGGAGAATCACCCTTGGGTGGACTTGTCGATGGATAAACAGAAGCTTGGTAAATGCTGAAACGAAACCCCGGGGATCCGCCGGACGTAATGTGAGACTAGGGTGCTTCCGAGGCACCAGAAGTATTGCGCGCAGGGGCACAAGGCCCCCGTTCGCTTTTTTGCCCCAAGCGGGGACCTTGCGAGTCTCTTAATCGTATATTCCAGCTCCGCTGGGGGCGCCACTTGTGTGAGACTAGGGTTTTTCCGTGGCCTCCGGAGTGTTGCGCGCAGGGACATAAAGTCCCCGCTCGCTGTCGAAAAGGGGCGACATTTCTGTTTTCCGAAGCATTGCGCTCAGGGGCGCAAGGCCCCCGTTCGCTTTTTGCCCCAAGCG